>JANXUO010000177.1 GCA_025356245.1 Hymenobacter sp. | reverse complement strand
CGAGCAGCAGCGCCGCGTCGGCCACCGAGCGGGTGATGGGGCCAATCTGGTCGAAGCTGGAGGCAAAGGCCACCAGGCCGTAGCGCGAAATGCGCGAGTACGTGGGCTTGAAGCCAACAACGCCGCAAAACGCCGCCGGCTGCCGCACCGAGCCGCCCGTGTCGGAGCCAATGGAGGCCAGGCACATATCGGCCTGCACCGCCACGGCCGAGCCGCCGCTGCTGCCGCCGGGCACCCGGCTGGGGTCCAGGGCGTTGCGCACGGGGCCGAAGTACGAGTTTTCGTTCGAGCCGCCCATCGCAAACTCGTCGCAGTTTTGGCGGCCGATGAGGATGGCGTCGGCGTCGAGCAGGCGCTGCACGGCCGTGCCGGTGTAGAGCGAGCGAAAGCCGTCGAGCATCCGCGAGCTGCTTTGCAGGCGGTGCCCGGCGTAGGCCAGCACGTCTTTCAGGCCAATCACCATGCCGGCGAGCGGCCCGGCGGTGCCGGCAGCTAGCTTGGCGTCCACGGCCACGGCCTGGGCGCGGGCTTCATCAGCCCATACTTCCAGAAAAGCGTTAAGCTGGGAATTCTGCGCCTCAATGTTGTGCAGATAATATTCAACTAGTTGTACGCAGGTAGTGTCGCCCGTCGTCAGGGCGTTGCGGACGTCGGTAAGGGACTGAAATTGCTTCAAAACAAAGCCGATTAAGGGCAGAGCAAAAGGACTCGCGGGTGCAAAAGTCCGAACAGAACGCCGAAAAGCCGCAAACTCCGGGTTACGGCAACGGCAAGGCACCAAAAAAAACGGCAGCCGGGGTTGCCCGGCTGCCGTAACGCTATGTCGTCAAAAAGAAAAAACCTATACCTGCGTCGCGGCGGGCGTGTAGGGCTGCCGGGGCTGAGTGCCCTCGGGGGCCAGGTTGGCCGGCAGCTCCGACGGCACGGGGGGCAGCGGGTCGGCGGTCAGTTCGGCAACGGGGGTGGCGGGCACCGGCTCGATTGCCGCCACGTGGCCGGGCTCGCCAGGCAAAGCAGCGTAGGCGGGCGTGGCCGAGGCAGGGGCAACATAAGGCGGCGGCGTTGCCGCGCCGGGCTGGTTGTTGAGGCCGTGGCCTTCAAACTCTTTGCGAATTTCGGTGCTGGCATCCTTGAACTCGCGGATGCCCTTGCCCAAGCCCCGCGCCAGCTCTGGAATTTTGTTGGCCCCGAAGAAAATCAGGATGACGACCATAATCAGCATGATTTCGCCGCCGCCGAGGTCGCCCAAAAATAATACGAAGGGAGTATGCATGGGAATGTTTTTTTAGCGGGCAGCCGTTGGCGGCACGTCGTGGGTTTTTGCTTGGTGTGAAGCCGTTGGCGGCAAGCCACGGGCTAGTGGCTCAGCGCATTTAGGCCAGCGGGGGCTGGGGCGCGTTGGGATTTTGCTGCTGGTAAGGCGGCTGCACGGGCGGCTGCGGGGCGGCGGGCTTTTCGTTTTCCTTGGCGGTGGCGTCCTTAAACTCGCGAACGCCTTGGCCCATGCCTTTAAAAAGCTCGGGAATACGCTTGGCCCCGAACAACAATATCACAACGAAGACGATGAGCAGGATTTCGGTGGTACCGAATGAACCAATTAAAAACAGGGAATTGAGCATGAGAAGGGTCGGCTGAGCCGACATTAAGGGATGGTTGCGGCTCTATACGGATTATCCGGTCGTTTGGACTGGCAAAGGTACCGGCCAGGGATGGTTTTACGATGAAAGCCTAGCCCGCGGTCCAGCGTCGGCCCAACCCTGCTGGCAGTACGAGCAACAAAGCTGGAAGGGGATTTGTCGCACTTAAACGAGTAACCAAGCCGTTTGGACGGGTTTTGTAGTTTGGATGGTTGCCAGCCAAATAATATTGCAGCCTTTCTACAACCTTCGCTTCGCCAACGGCCTATTTTATTGGCTGGTTTGATGATTTTATCTACCCGAAAAGGTGCCATCTTCTTTTGAATTGCGCAGCCGGCAGACGAAAAGTCTGCCACCGGTACCGGCTACCAGCACCGGCCCTGCTGCACCCGACTTTATCCGCAACGCAGCCCGGCTGGCGGCAGCGGTAGCCAACGATGCTCCCCTGGCCTGGGTGGCCCTGTCCAGCACTGCCACGGCCACGGCATGGGCACTAGCTGGCAGCCCGTTGGCGGGCCTAGTACCCGCTCTCGAACTCTTGCAGGCCGTACTGGCTGCGGCCCAGGCCACCGAAATTTTTCCGGAGCAGCCCGGTAATGACTTTCCGGCAATACGCACCGGGCTAAAGCAAGCGCCTGGGCTGCGGCAGTTTAACAGCCAACCCCTGCGGAGCGCCGCCGGCCAGTTGCTGGGAGTGCTGTGCGTGTGCCACACTGTGCCCACGCCCCTCAGCGCGACCCAACGTGAGCAGTTACTCCTCTTGGCGCAGCAGCTGGCCGCTTATCTCGAACTCGACCAACTAGCGGCCCGGCAGCCGGAGCCAACGGCGGGAGCCACCTCGATACGCGTACCGGCCAACGCATTGCCACCCGAGCCCACTACCCTGTTTGTAAAGCAAGAACAGCGCCTGCTACGCCTGCTACTCGCGGATATTCACTGCGTAGAGGCCCTGGGCGACTATGTGAACATCTACACCTCCACTGCCCGCCTCACGGTGTACACCACCATGAAGGAGATGGAGTTGAAGCTCCCCAAAAATGTTTTTGCCCGCGTCCATCGCAAGTACATTGTGCGGCTCGACCGCATCATGCTCTTCGAGAGCGACGCACTACAGCTCGACACCAGCCGCGGGGCGGCTCTGATGGAAGTGCCCATTGGTAGCTCGTACAAAGCGGGCTTAATGAGCCAGCTTAACGTGGTGTAAACCGCCGGAAACGGAACTGTGGATTCCGTTCGTCCATAATTTTGGGCCGGTCATCTGCTATTATTGGCCGTTTGACAAAAAAATGCAACTTTATACTCCGACCGGGTGCATCTTTGCAGCGGTTATCAGCGAAAGCCTTGGCCCCTGGCGGTTTTGCCGTTTTCTGCCCCGCTATTGCCGATGACTAAGTTTGTTTTCATAGCTCAGAAAGACACCGCGCCTTGCGCGGTGTTTTTTTTGCCCGCTTGTGAGAAGGACCGCACAACCGAATTCTCCTATTTCCGACCCAGCCAGGTTTCGGGGTTGAGGTTGGCCGAGTTGTGCCATACCTGAAACTGTACTTCGGATGTGCCCTCGCCGTTGGTGGCCACCGTGCCAATGGGCTCGCGGGCACTCACGCGCTGGCCTTCCTGCACACTCACCGAACGCAGCTTGGCGTACACGGTAAAAAAGTCGCCGTGCTGAATCATCACAATCTGGTTCATGCCGGCAATGCTGGTTACGGTCAGCACCTTGCCGTCGAACACGGAGCGCACGGCCTCGCCCGCCCCGGTCTGGATGTCCACGCCCCGGTTTTCGATGACCACATTTTTCAGGACCGGGTGGGCGTGGCGGCCAAAGCGCTGACTCACAAAGCCCCGGCCCACGGGCCAGGGCAGGTGGCCCCGGTTGCCCGAAAATTTGGACGAGGCCAGCTCGCCCTCCGGCGTGAGGGCAATGCGGCTGGCCCGGCGGTCGGCGGCGGCTTCGGCGGCGGTTTCGGGGGCATCGGCCTCGGGCGCGGCGCTGGGGTCGTTGGCGGGCTCGTCGCGGGCTTCGGCTCGCGGGTTGCGGGGGTTGGCGCGCTCGTTGCCAGCGTCGGGACGACTGCGGGCCGCCAGGGCCCGCTCACGGCGGGCGGCAAGGCGGGCGGCGCGGGCGGCACGGGCTATTTCGAGCTGCACGCGCTGGGCAATGGCCTGGTCGAGGCGGCGCACGGCTTGCTGCTGCTCGGCCAGCTGCTCGCGCAGGCCCTGCTCCTGCTGGCCCAGCTGTTGCACCATTTGGGCCTGTTGGCCTTTGATGACGAGCAAGTTTTGATTTTCGCTGAGTTGGGTTTTGAGTAAGCTGCTCTTGCGAACCTGCGCCTGCGTGAGGCCCGAAAGCTGCTGCTGGAGTTGCGTTTGCGCCCCCACAATGCGCTGGGCCTGCCGCTGGCGCTCTTCGGTGTACTGGCGCACGTAGCGCAGCCGCAGCGCAAACTGGTTAAACGACTCGGCCGCAAACAGAAACATGAGCCGGTTGTAGGCATTGGCCGTGGTGGCCGCCGTGTACAGCAGCCGCCCGTACTCGGCCTTGAGGGCGCGGAGCCGCGCCTGGGTGGCCAGCACCTGCCCGGCCGTTTGGTGCACATTGGTTTCGATGCCCTTGAGCTGGGTCGAAATGTGCGCAATCTGGCCCTGCTTAACGGTCAGCTTTTCCTTGATGACGTTGAGCTGGCCCAGACTGGCCTGCTTTTTCTGGGTAGTCTGGGTAAGGGCTTGGCTGGTAGCCTTTATCTGGCGCAGGTTGCGGCGGCGCTCGCGCTCCATCTGCGCGGTGGTGCGCGGGGCGTCCGTTTTCCGGCGGTGCTGCTGGGCAGCGGCGGGCCGCGCCCACGCAAGCCCCGTCAACACCAAAAGCACCCAAGTGGCTACATTCAATTTCCGCATGCCCCTACTTCATTTTAACGTACCCCTTCGGGATGCTGAACGGAAACTCCAGCCGCTCGCCCACCGCTACCTTGCTGTAGTTGAGGCGAGCGGTGGTACTGGCCTGGGGGCGCTCGGCTCGCAGGTTGAGGTCGTAGGCAAAAGGCAGGCTGGCGGCCCCATCCAGGGGCCGGAAATCGGCGTAATCGACCGCGAGGCGGCGGCCGGTGCCGGTTTCGTCCAGCTTAAGCTGCTGCACCCGGCCGGCGGCCGACAGCAGCCGCTCCACCGTGAGGCGGTCTTGCGGGTAGCGCACGCGCTGGCCCCCGGCCTCGGGCACCACCGTAGGCCGGGTGCCGGCGGGCGCGGGCAGGTAGTCGCCGAGCAGTAGCGCCTGCACCTGGGCAAAGCTGACCGGCACTTGCAGCAGGCGGCTCAAATAGTCGTAGCCCCCCACAAAATAGCTCTTTTCCAGGCGGTTTAATACCCGCACCGAGTCGGGCGTAAGCACCGCCCGCACGCCCTCAATACCCAGCAAGGAGCCCGACACCCAAATAATGCTGTCGCGCCGCAGGCGCACGTTCAGGTTGGCGCCCTGCTCGTTGCCCTTGAT
Source organism: Hymenobacter sp. (assembly GCA_025356245.1). Classification (GTDB taxonomy): domain Bacteria; phylum Bacteroidota; class Bacteroidia; order Cytophagales; family Hymenobacteraceae; genus Hymenobacter. The sequence goes on along the minus strand of JANXUO010000177.1, from coordinate 4,190 downwards.
GGTAATTTGCGCTTTGCCCTTAGCACTGAGGTAGGCAAAGGCCGTGTTGGCGGCATTCACGCTGGGCAGGGCCGGGTCGGCAATGCGGGTGGAGGTGCCCGGCCCGGCGGTGCTGCGGGCGGGCGTGGCCTTGCGGGCGCAGCCGGCTAGTAGGGCAAACAGCGTTAGGGAAAGGGCGAGAATTTTCACGGTGGGGTGGAAGGATGTTAGGTATTTGGTGTTAGGTATTTGGTGTTGGGTATTTGGTGTTCGGTTTCGCGAAGTGGGATTCACACGTTCATTTTTCAATCCGAACACCGAATACCAAATACTAAAAAATCGAATATTAAACAATAAAAACTCGATTATTTTACTTCTTCACAGGCTTGGGTCATTCCCTCATTGTTCACTCTCACGCCATCCCTCCCCGGTTTTGGCTGCGCCAGAACGTCCCCTCCCTGGCGGGAGGGGAGTTTTACGTCCTTTAGTGCTTAGTTTTCAATGAGCTTGCGCTCTTTGATTTTACGGTCGAGGAGTTCGGAGCCGGTACCGGCCTTACGGGCACGCTGCCACTCGGTTACAGCGCGTTCGTGGTCGTTGAGCTGCCAGAGTACGTCGCCGTAGTGCTCGATTACAGCGGCGTCTTTGCTGGTAGTCAGGGCTTTTTCGAGGGCGGTGCGGGCACCGGCGTAATCCTTCATTTTGTAGAGTACCCAAGCGTAAGTATCAAGGTACGTATCGGCACCGGGGCTGAGCTTGACGGCCTTGGCGGCGTACTCTTTGGCCTTGTCGAGCTTCTGGCCGCGCAGGGCCAGAAAGTAGCTGTAATTGTTGAGAGCCTGCACGTTGTCGGGCTCCGCAACCAGGGCCGACTCGTAAGCGGCATCCGATTTTGCGTAGTCTTTCAGCTCGTGGTAGGCATCGCCGAGCTGGGCATCGAACTGGGCCAGCAGCTCGGCATTGTCGAGGGTAAGCTTGCGGCCGTGTTCGAGGGCTTTGGTGGCCTTCAGCGGCTGCTTTTTGAGCAGGTGGCCCACGCCGTTGTAAAACCAGAGCGCCGCTTGGTTCGGAAACAGTTCCAGGGCGCGGTCGGTGTGCAGCAGCAGCGAATCGGTCTGGCTCAGCTCGGCGTCAATCAACACCACCTGCTGCCATATTTGAAACTTGGAGTTGTCCAGTCGCAAGGCTTTCAAGTAGTTGTCGCGGGCCTCGCGCTTGTGCTCAGTCAGCGTTTGGATATCGCCCGCCACGGCGTAGGCCTTGGCTTCGCGGGGGTGGGCTTTCACGGTGGCGGCGGCCAGCTCCAGCACGGTGGGCGTGAGGGCGGGATTGGGCAGCTGCTTGATGTAGCCGACGAGGATGCGCACCTTGTCGTCGATGTCGAACGCCGGCGACTGGAAAGCCAGCTTCAACTCGCGCTCGGCTTCCTGGGGCTGCTTTTGCTGGCGGTAGGCATCGGCCAGAATCATGTGGGCCTGGGGGTTGTCGGGGTCGAGCTTGAGGGCTTGGCGGGCCACGTCCATGGCATCGGGCAGGCGGTTGTTGGCGGCGTACATTTCGGCCAGGGCCAGCACGTAGCGCGGCTCTTCGGGATTGGCGGCAATCAGCTTGCGGCCTTCGGCAATGGCCAGGTCTAACTTGTTCTGCTTGAGATAGATTTGTTGTTTCTTGAAACTCACCTCGTCCACCTGCCCAAACTGCTTTTCGGCCTGGTCGAGGGTGGCCAGCGCGTCGGGCAGCTTGTTCTGGGCTAGGTACAAATCGGCCAGGTTAAAGAGGTAGTTGCCCGAGTTGGGCACCAGCTTGATGAGCGTGGCGTAGGTGGTGGCCGCCGCCTCAAACTGCTTCTGGCTGCCCTGAATCTGGGCCAGCAGCAGGTAGTAGTAGGCGTTGGTGGGGTCGAGGCGCACGGCGGCCTCGGCGTAGTTGGTGGCGTCGCGCAGGTTGCCGCTGAGCAAGTTAGCCTCGGCTATTTTAAAGCTGATGGCCGCATTTTCGGGGCTGAGGGCGTAGGCTTTCAGCAGGCGTTCCAGAGCCTTGGTGTAGTCTTCGAGCAGCACGTACTTCACGCCGTCCACAAACAGCGCTTCGCTCAGCTCGCGGTCGCGGTCGCTGAGCACCACCTTGGGGCGGCGGGCATCGGCGGCAATGCGGCGGGCCAGCTCGCGGCGCTCTTTGCGGGTGAGGCCGTCGGGTGGGGCCGTGGGCGGCACGGGCGCCTGGGCCCGGGCCGCGTGGGCCAGGCCGCAGGCAATCAATACAACGAAAAATAGCTGACGCATAGCAGGAATAAAGGCTCCGGGCCAAACCCGGCCTTCAAAATTACGGCGAAAGCGGGGCGCAGTGGGCGCCTCATTGGTCAGGATTTTCCTGGGCGCGAAAGTGGCCGGGCGAATTCCCGAAGGGTTGGCTACGCCGAACTTCGTTTCGTCCGGCCACTGCCGTATGCTGCCCTGGAACGGCCTCGTTGCGAGTTCAACGCGAGTCGTTCAACGGGCAGGGGCCGGACGAACCCTTCGGGGATTCGCCCGACCACTGCCCTCCCGTCAGATTTTCAACTGGTTGTAATCGCCCAGGCTCAAGTCGTGCGGGGTGCTGGTTACGCCGGCGCTGTTGCCAATCATCGAGTTCGTAACCACCACGTTGCTGACCACGGCGGCGTTTTGCACGATGGTATTGGAAAGGCGCGAGTCGGCCACGGTGGCCCCATCGCCAAGCGAAACGTGGGGGCCAACCACCGAATTGGTGATGACGGCGTTGGCACCGACGTACACCGGCTCAATTAGTACTGAGTTGGTGATGGTGGCCGATTTAGCCACCAGCATTTCGCCGCGCTCGCGCAGGTATTCGAGGTAGCGCTGGTTGGTGAAAACGGTGGCGTCCTTGTTGCCGCAGTCGAGCCACTCCGTTACCTGGCCTGGTACGAATACGGTGCCCTTGTTTTTCATGTTTTCGAGGGCGTTGGTGAGCTGGTACTCGCCCTTGTCTTTGATTTCGTTATCAAGCAGATACTGTAATTCCGAGCGCAGGTATTCGCCGTCCTGGAAGTAGTAGATGCCGATGATGGCGAGGTCGGACACAAACTCCTGCGGCTTCTCCACAAACTCGATGATGCGGCCGTTGGCGTCGAGCTTCACCACGCCAAAGGGGCGCGGGTCGTCTACTTTCTGCACCCAAATGGTGCCGGGCACCGAGCTGTCGAGGGTGAAATCGGCCTTGAAAAGGGTGTCGGCGAAGGCCACCACCAGCGGGCCGGTGAGGCTATCCTGGGCGCACAAAATGGCGTGGGCCGTGCCCAGCGGCTCGTCCTGGTACACGATGGTGCCCTTGGCGCCCACCGACTCCGCAATTTTTACCAGGCTTTTTTCGACCTCGGCCCCGAAGCGGCCGATGATGAAGGCCACTTCGTCAACGGGTTCGCCGCAGACCTTGGCAATGTCTTCGACCAAGCGCTGCACAATGGGCTTGCCCGCGATGGGAATAAGGGGTTTGGGGACGGTGAGGGTGTGCGGACGCATCCGCTTGCCCATGCCAGCCATCGGGACGATGATTTTCATGCGGGGTACTGGGGTATTTTTTTGATGCCGGGCCGAAGATAGGCGCAGCGCGGGTTTTGGGGCCGCGCATTGGGGCGCAAGCCAGTGTTTGGGCTGTTAGTGCTCGACCTCGCGGGCCGAAAACCCGCCTTGCACCCGCGTTACCGACCGGTGCTGCCGTAGCCGCCCGCGCCGCGCTCGGTTATGCCAAGGGCCGCGACGGGTTGCCAGGCAATGGTTTCGTGCCGGGTCACCACCAGCTGCGCGATGCGCTCGCCGTCGTTCACCACAAAAACCTCGGTTGAGAGGTTGACGAGCAGCACCCGAATTTCGCCCCGGTAGTCGGCGTCGATGGTACCGGGGCTGTTCACGATGCCGATGCCGTGCTTGAGGGCCAGGCCGCTGCGGGGCCGCACCTGGGCCTCGTAGCCCACGGGCAGTGCGATGCTTAAGCCGGTGGGAATGAGGGCTCTTTCGAGCGAGTGCAAGGTAATGGGGCCGTCGGGCAAGTCGGCGCGAAGGTCAAGGCCGGCGGCGTGGGCGGTCTGATATTCCGGCAGCGGGTGGCGCGAGTGGTTGACGACGGGAACGAGCATGACGCAAAGGTAGCGGGCGGGGCCAAGGGCCGGATTGGGTGGCCACGCCGCCCGGCGCGGCGGCTGTGCCCGAACTTTG
>JANXUO010000350.1 GCA_025356245.1 Hymenobacter sp. | reverse complement strand
TTCAAGCTGCCTACGCTACCCTGGCGCGAGTCGGGCAACGTCAGTGGCCGGACGAACCGCTTCGCGGAATTCGCCCGACCACTGCGCCACTGCTTCAATCCATCATGTCGGCGGCGCGGGGGGGCTCGGGCACGTAGCCGGGGTTCCAGCTCATGGGGTAGCCGGGGTCGAGGTACTGCAACGCCGCTTCGGTGAGGTAGAGGGGGCGGAAGGTATCGACCATGACGGCCAGCTCGTGGGTTTCTTTTTTGCCGATGCTGGCCTCTACGGTGCCGGGGTGCGGGCCGTGGGGCAGGCCGGTGGGGTGCCAGGTGAAGGACGCCAAATCGACGCCTTTGCGCGACATGAAGTTGCCCGCCACGTAGTACAGCACCTCGTCCGAATCGACGTTGGCGTGGTTGTAGGGGGCCGGAATGGCCAGCGGGTGGTAGTCGAACAAGCGCGGCACGAAGGAGCAAATCACGAAGTTGTGGGCCTCGAAGGTTTGGTGCACGGGCGGCGGCTGGTGCAGGCGCCCGGTGATGGGCTCAAAGTCGTGGATGCTGAAGGCGTAGGGGTAAAAGTAGCCGTCCCAGCCCACCACGTCAAACGGCGAATGGGCGTAGGTGAGCTGGTGGAGCAGCCCTTCTTTTTTGACCTGCACGCGGTAGTCGCCCTCGGGCAAGTCGCCGGTTATAAGCTCCGACGGCGGCCGGATGTCGCGCTCGCAGTAGGGCGAGTGCTCCAGCAGCTGGCCGAAGTGGTTGCGGTAGCGCCGCACGGTTTCGATGGGGCTGAAGGACTCGATAATCAGCAGCCGCACCGGCCCTTCGGCAAACCGCCACTGGTGGATGATGGTGCGCGGCACCACCACGTAGTCGCCGGCCTCGAAGGCTACTTTGCCAAGCTGACTCCACAATTCGCCCTGGCCTTCGTGCACAAAAATGACCTCGTCGGCCTGGGCGTTTTTGTAGTAGTAGTCCGTCTGCCGCTCGCTGGGGTTGCAGATGGAGAGGGCGCAGTCGGCGTTGGCCATCAGCGTCTGGCGGGCACTGAGGTAGTCGGTGCCGGTGCTGGTTTGGGCCAGGGTGCGCAGGTGTTCGGGCCGCAGGGCGCGGTCTTTCAGCAGCTGGTAGCCGTAGGGCAGGGGCTCGCCGACGTGCTTAATCTGGGTGGGCGGGTGCTGGTGGTAGAGCAACGACGAAACGCCGTGAAACCCCTGCGTGCCCACCAGCTGCTCGGCGTAGAGCGAGCCGTCGGGCTGCCGAAACTGGGTGTGCCGCTTGCGCGGAATCTGACCGAGGCGGTGGTAGTAAGGCATGGCAGGGGAGGTGGGAGGTTGCGGGGGTGAAGGTAATAGGAAACCATGCTTTGGTGACGGACACCGCGCATACCTTGCACCCGTTTTGCGTGGGTCGAGTAGAACCGCAGCAAAAAAATAAGCCTGCCCCGGCAGGGACAGGCTTACCAAAATCAGGCACGACATCATCCTTCCTTAATCCACCGTCAGCCGTTGTGTGCGAAACACTTGCGTCGTCCCACTCACTTGCAGGGTGTAGAGCCCCGCCGCCACTCCGGTCAGGGACATTGCGTAGCCTGCACTAGCCAGTGCGGGGGTTTGCCCTGCCCGCACCAGACGGCCCTGTACATCCAGCAGCCGCACCTGCGCCAGCGGCGGCAGGCCCTTGAGTTGCACTTGCCCCGTGGCGGGGTTGGGGTACACCTCCCAAGTTAGCCCCTGCGCTCCGGCCCGTGTGGCCGTGACGGTCGCCATGTCGAGTTTGACCACGAAGCCGTCTGTCCAGTTGCCACCCCGCGCGGGTAGTAGCGGCGCAAGAGCGCCGAATTGCGCCGGCGTTGGGAATGTGCCCGTCACGTACACGTTGCCCTGGCCGTCCAGGGCCGCGCTGGTTACGTTGGAATAGGAAATGGAGTAGCTGGCGTTGATGTCCGCAAACCGTACCCAGTTATCCAGCGTGGCGAGTGGGTTGAGGCGTGCCACCAACAGGTTGCCGCGTTGCCCGGTGTAAGCACGGTTCGTGTTCATCAGGGCAAAGTTGCCATTCACCTGACCCACCACCGTGACGGCCCCGCTTAGCCCCGAGAGGATGCGCTGAATATTGAGCGGAAAGGGCGGGTTGGGCTGTGTGCCGACAACGCCCGTAGCCCAGGCGGTAGCTGCCGTGACGACCCCGCTGGTATCAATGCGGCCAATGATGATGGAAGAGGCGTTGGCTGGCGTGGTGATGGACGCGACCGCGCCGCCGAAATTTACGGTGTTGCCCGCCGGAATCTGGGCACTGAACCAAAGCGAGCCCATTGTTGGGTCATAATCCACCAAGTCGGTGTAGTTGCCGGGGTTGTTCGCCATGAATACCAACCCCCCGCTGGGCCGTGCCCACATAACCCGGTTCTGAGGCGTGAGCTTCAGCAGCACACTGCCCCCGTTTGGGGCTGGTAGGGCATAACTTTGGGCACCCGACACCAGCGCACCCGGCGTGGTGGTGCCCACGTACCAATACAGGTTACCGCCCCCGTCTAGCAGGGGGGCGCTCGCTCCCGACCATGCCCCGGCCAACCCGGCCCGGCGCACCCATTGCACGGAACCTTGGGGGCTGATACTGGCCAGGTACGCATCGGATGCCCCGACCAAGCTGCCCGTTGCGCCGACGGTCGTCAGCGCCTCGCGGGTTGTGCCGCCTACATAGGCAACGCCCGTGGGGCTGATGCTCAACGAGTTCATCTCCGACAGGTAGCTCGCGCTGAAGCGCATGGCCCACTGCTTGGTGCCTTGCGCATTAAACGAGGCCACGAACGGGAAGTCGCCGTAGGTGTTAAGACTTGCGGGGGCACCTGCTTGCTGCGGCCCTAGCAGTATCTGCCCGCCCGGCAGGGCCAAGTTGCCGCCACTAAGGCCGCCGTACAAGCCGCTTACCACGCAACGTCCGGCCGCCGACACGGCCAACTGCCCAGCCTTATCTGCGCCGGTACCCGAAAGCACCTGCACCCACACCAATGCACCCGTTGGGGTATACTTGGCCAGAAATACGTCGGTTTCGCCCGCGCTCGTCGCCGTGTTGCCGCCCCCGAAGTCGGTGGTGCCCACAAACTGGCCCAGCACGTACACGTTGCCTACGGCATCGGTGCCCACGCTGTTGGCAACGCTAGCCGCGTTGGAGACCACGGTGCCCCCGCCAAAGGATTTGGCCCAAGCCCAACCGGGAGTTGCCTGCGCTAGGGCAGGCACTGTTGTTGCCGCCCATAGGGCGGCGACGGTGGCCGTTTGCAGCAGACGGCTAAAGAACAAGGTCTTTTTCATGACTACCGGGCGGAAGAAGGTTGAACAAACGACGGGTTGGTAACCCCCGCCCGACTGGGGCCAGGGACCATGCAATCCGGCCCGTCCATGCCGGTGGAGAAATACAGTGTTTTGCTGTCGTTCAGCATAGTGGCGCAACCCGGCCTGGTGGTTACTTGCACTCGATAACGAGAAAAAGGCTGAAACACAGTCAGGGCATCAAGCTGTTCGCGGCCAATGCGCCGCCAGCGCGTGGTCGTGAACGTGCTGATGACGTTGTAGCGGGCGTCGAGCTGCTGAATGGTCAGGTCGTACGCGTTATCTATGAACGAGCCGCGCCCATCGAGCCAGATGCCGGTCACGCCGCCGCAAGTGGATGCGGGCATCCGCAGACTCAGTCCCGATGGAATGCACGGGTCGCAACTGGCCACGAAGCGTTGAAGGCAGCCATTCAAGTTAAACTGCACACGGCCCACCTGGCACACCGACAACGCACACTGGCAGGCGGTGTAGTCCATCAAATTGTTCGAGAGTTTGCTGGGGTCGTTGCAGTTCGAGCCGGCAGGTGCATTGAGGTTCCAGCAATTGGCGTTGGAAGGCGCGTCGGCGCAGTCCACATACCCTCGCCCCGGCACGGTGTACCACGTATGGTTCAGGCCGAGCAGGTGTCCTATTTCGTGATTTACCACGCTGGCCATTTGCCAAGGTTGCTGATTATTTAAAATATATCCATTCCAGGTACCTTGAATAGTCGTCCAGAGCGGGTTGGTTCCATTGGCGATGTTCGCAAACGGGGCTGTGACGGTAGTAGCGGTTGTTACCTGCGAGGCTTGCCCGCCGTTGAACGAGCCAGCTGGCAAGCTGCTCAAATTTGCGGGGTTGCTGGGCGGGGCACCACAAATGAAGATGTTGATGGTGTTGGCCGCGTCCACTAGGTAGGCAGTGGGGTTCATTCCCACGGCGAATGGCTGTAAGCTGGTATTGCGGTGAAAATACACCCCGTTGAGGGTCAATCGCACACGCTTGGCCAACGGCGTGGTAGTGTTGCCCGCAGGCAACGTCATGGCGGGGTTTTGGTCCCAATTGCCGTTGCACGCCCAGATTAGGTTCACGGCGTAATCGTAGCCGTTGATGGCAGTGCTGGGAGTGCCGGGGCGGCCGTCGTTGTTCTCGCCAAAATTGCCGCTACCGTTATCCCGCTGAATGTAGTGAATATTCACTCGAACATTCTGGTTGCTGGCGCATCCACTCGGAATGGAGGCCACCGCTGCTCCCTCCAAAACGGGTGCCGTAGTGGTATTGCTTCCGGCTAGCCGCGAGGGTAGTATCGGCAATACAGCCGCATCGGGTTGCGTGGCACAAAACACGGCTTGTTGAGCAGACGCAACCATACTGCTAAAAAAAAGCAATAAGCTTATTGCTAGCAACTTAAGCTGCTGAGGGGGGGCTGGAGTTTCTCAGTCCCAGAACGAGTAATGTGCCGCAACATAAAAAAGAAATTAAGGGGGTGATTGATGACCAATCCGATGATTGGATGCACCAAAGTAATGCTAAATTTTGAACCGCCCACAGTTTAAGACAGGGAAAATCAAAAAAGCCGCGTGGGGGCTGAAAATTAATGTATTTTGAAAAAACATTTTTCTCACTTAATCCCTAATTTCTTTATCGCCACGCTGTCGCCCACGGCCCGGATGCCGCGCAACAGCTCGGCATCTTGCTCCTTCAGCACCGAATAATACGCCACCGGCCCGTAGGCACTGCGGGCAATGTAGGCTTTGAGGACGTTGCGCAGCAGCGGGGCGCAGCGGCGGGCGGCGGCGGCATCGGCGGCTACGCCGGCCTGCCGGGCCTGCTCGTGCAGGGCTTGCAGCTGGGTTTCGGAAATGGCAAACGTGCGGTTGAACTGCTCGAAGCGCAGGCCTTCCAGCTCGGCCTTGTGGCCCTGGTAGAAGGCCAGGGCAAAGGCGCGGGGCACGCCGCAGCCTTGCAGCCGGGTGTAGTAGGCGGAGTGCGCCAGCGTGTCGCGGGGCACAAACACGTCGGGCATGATGCCGCCGCCGCCGTACACGGCCCGGCCGTGGTCGGTGCGGAAGCGCAGGCCCTTGGCCACCCGGTTGCTATCGGCCGAGGTCAGCTCGCCACGCTCGAGGCGGCCGCTCAGCTCGCGGCTGTACTCGGCGTAGTCGCGGCCGTAGGGCTTTTGGATGGAGCGGCCCACGGGCGTGTAGTAGCGGGCAATGGTGAGGCGCAGCTCGCCGCCGTCGGCCAGGGCAATGGGCTGCTGCACCAGGCCCTTGCCGAAGCTGCGGCGGCCCACGAGCAGGGCACGGTCGTGGTCTTGCAGGGCGCCGGCCAGCACCTCGGCGGCGCTGGCGCTGCCCTCGTCGATGAGCACCACGAGGTTGCCTTCCTCAAACTCGCCGGTTTCGCGGGCGTAGGTTTCGGTGTTGAACTGCTCGTCGCGGCCCCGCGTGCTCACAATTTTGCGCGAGCCGCCGATGAACTCGTCGGCCACGCGGGTGGCGCGGTCGAGGTAGCCGCCGGGGTTGCCGCGCAGGTCCAGCACGAGGCGCGAAATGCCCTGGCGGCGCAAATCGGCGAGGGCTACTTTGAATTCGTCGTAGGTGTTGGCGGCAAAGCGGCTGATTTTGAGGTAGCCCGTGTCGGCATCCAGCAAGTACGAGATGTCGACCGAGTTGCTGGGCAGCTTGCTGCGGGTGAGGGTGAGGCGCAGGGGCTGGGGCAGGCGGCGGCGGCGAATTTCGAGGGCCAGGCGGCTGCCGCTGGGGCCGCGCAGCAGCTCGGCCAGGGCGGGGTTGCTCAGGTGCGCCCCGGCAATGCGCCGCCCGCCCACGGCCAGAATCTGGTCGCCGGGCTGCACGCCGGCCAGCTCGGCGGGGCCGCCGCTGAGGGGGGCCACCACCGTCATCGTGTCCCGAAACAGGTTAAACTCGATGCCCACGCCGTCGGCGTCGCTCTGCAAAAAGGCATTCACCCGCGCCCGGTCGCGGGCCGGAATGTACACCGAGTGGGGGTCGAGCTTTTCGAGCATCTGGGCCACGGCGTAGTCGGCCAGGGCCTCGCTGTCCACCGAGTCGGCGTATTCGCGGTCCACGTGCATCAGAATTTCGCGGAACCGCGCCGCGCCCCGCGCCGTGGCCTCGGGGTTGTCGGAGGTGGGGTGCAGGGCCACGGCCCCCAGCGCCGCCCCGCCCAGCAGCAGCGCCGCCCCGCGTAGCCAGCGCCGCCACGCCGGGCGGTTTGCGAAAGAAGCAGGGGAGGGGAGGGGCAAGGAACGGGAAGTGAAAACGGAAGGCAAAGGTGCGGCCCCCAAATTTAGGACGGCCCCAAACCATACCGTGCAGTCCTGGCCACCCCAAAGTTATTGGGTGTTGGGTTTTTGGTGTTCGGTTTTGTGTGTTCGGTTTTTTGGGACGACTACCCCCAACACCAAAAACCCAACACCAAAAACCCAACACCAAAAACCCAACACCCCGGCGCTACCACCAACGTACTTTTGTCAGCCATGCTTCCCACCTCCCCACCTCCCGGCCGCGTGCTGGCCATCGACTACGGCACCAAGCGGGTGGGCCTGGCCATCACCGACCCGCTGGGCCTCATCGCCACCCCGCTCGATACCATCCACAGCAAGGATTTGCTGGCTTACGTGAAGGCCTACCACCTGCGCGAACCCCTGCGGGCCATTGTGGTGGGAATGCCCCGCACCCTGCTCAACGAGCCCACCGACGTGACCAGCGCCGTGGTGGGCCTGCTCCGCACCCTGCGCCGCGAACACCCCGACCTGCCCATCCACGAGCTTGACGAGCGCTACACCTCCAAAATGGCCCACGCCGCGCTGCTGGCCGGCGGCCTCGGCCGCAAAGCCCGCCAAAACAAAGCCCTGGTAGACCAGGTGAGCGCCACGCTCATCCTCCAATCGTTCCTTGAACGAATGTAGGACGGGCGCTTAGCGGGCCGCCCGCAACGCCTCGCGCTTCAGCAGCGGGCACACTTTGTAGCGCGGGTCGTGGGTGTCGTGCCACAGGGCTTCGAGCACGGCGTACACGCGGGCGATGCCGATGGCTTCGGCCCAGGCAAAGGGACCGTGGGGGTAGTTGGTGCCCAGCTTCATGCCCAAGTCCACGTCGGCTTTGCTGGCGGTGCCTTCCTGCACGGTGAAGTAGGCTTCGTTGATAATCTGGCAGATGACGCGGGGCGTGACCAGGCCCACGCGGTCGGCCACCACGCGGTAGTCGGTGCCGAGGGCGGCGCAGGTTTCGGCTAGTTTTTCGCGGTCGGCTTCGTGGTAGAGGCTTACTTCGAGCAGGGGGCGGTTGAGGAGGGTGGGCAGGCCGCAGAAGCCAAAGAGAAACGGGTTCTTGGGTGGACCATTTGATGCCTCCCACTGCTTGTTGGTCAGTGATTCGCTGATAATCTCGACGAAAACAGGGTAGGTTGCGTCTTCGACTACTGGATAGTGGTTGTATCCCTCTTGAGCCTCGCAAAAGCAGAAAGCAACATCGGTGACAGTAATGGCGTCGGCGATTCGCTTTTCTATCGGAGCCCAGCCATCAGGCAGTTCATACACTAAGCTGATAAACGTGTACTCATGCCCCGGCCCGAACTTCGCCCGAAACTCGGCCTCTATGTGTTTGCCGTCAATTACCAGAATGTGCATTCGCGTTGGGTGTTACTTTCGCTCCAAAGATACCCTTCACTCCCGCACCTCATGCCCCACCAAATCATCCTCACCGACCAGGCTCCGGCCCCCATCGGCCCCTACTCGCAAGCCGTGAAGGCGGGCAGCACCATTTACGTTTCGGGCCAAATACCGCTGAGCGCCAGCGGCGAGCTGGTGGGCGCGGGCGACGTAGCGGCCCAGGCCCACCAGGTGCTGCGGAACCTGCGGGCCGTGCTGGCCGCCGCCAGCGCCCAACTGACGGACGTGGTGAAGTGCTCGATTTTTGTGCGCGACCTCAGCAACTTCGGCCTCATCAACGAGGTGTACGGCCAGTATTTCGACGGCGACCAGGCCCCGGCCCGCGAAACGGTGGAAGTAAGCCGCCTGCCGCGCGACGTGGAAGTGGAGATTTCCTGCATCGCCGTGGTGGGGTAGGGCAGTGGTCGGGCGAATTCCGCGCAGCGGTTCGTCCGGCCACTGGCGTATGCTGC
>JANXUO010000136.1 GCA_025356245.1 Hymenobacter sp. | reverse complement strand
GCCATTGTGCTGCTGCCCCGGCAGTTTCAGGTGGCAGTGGTGGAAAACGTGGACGAAGACCACCTGCGCAAGGCCAGCGGCAGCACCAGTAAGTTAATGACAATGAGGTAGAGCGGAAACAACCACATGGCCTTGCGCAGGTGGTCTTCGTCCACGTTTTCCACCACTGCCACCTGAAACTGCCGGGGCAGCAGCACAATGGCCGAGGCCCCCAGCAGCAGCAGCGTGGCCCATTGCCCGCCCGTGGTGCCCGCCCCCTGCAACGTGAAAAGCCGCCCCAGCGCCGGTCGGGCCGCCGCGTGGTCGAATACGTCGGCCAGCCCACCAAACAGCCCCCACACCACAAACACAGCCGCCGCCAGAAACGCCGCCAGCTTCACCAGGCTTTCGAGGGCCACGGCCAGCACCATGCCCTCGTGCCGCTCGGTGGTTTCGATGCTCCGCACCCCAAAAATGATGGTGAAAAACGCCAGCGCCACGGTGGTGTACAGCGCCGAGTTGGCCGCCGCGCCCGTGCCCGGCAGCGCACCCCCCAAGCTACCCAGGGGCCGGGTCAAAATATCAAACGATGCCGCAATGGCCTTGATTTGCAGCGCAATGTAAGGCACCACGCCCAGCACGTACACCACCGTCACCAATGCCCCCAGGGCCGCGCTTTTGCCGTAGCGGGCCGAAAGAAAATCGGCAATTGAGGTGAGCCGCTGTTGCCGGCTGATGCGGATGATTTTCCGCAGCAACAGCCACCACACCGGCGCCAGCAGCGTCGGCCCCAGGTAGATGCCCACAAACTCCAGCCCCGAAGTAGCTGCCCGCCCCACCGAGCCGTAAAACGTCCAGGCCGTGCAATACACCGCCATACTCAGCGCGTACACGTACGGGTTGGCCACCAGGCTCTTCCGCGCCGCCGACCGGCGTTCGGCCGCGTACGCCACCCCGAAGAGCAGCGCCAGGTAGCCGAACGAAAACCCGATGACGAGGAGTTTAGACACGGTTTTGGGGTTGGATTAAGAGTTCGATTTTGCTCCCGCCTACCGCCCCCGCCGTACCAGCCAGCCCGTCAGCCCCACAACGCCAATCCAGCAAGCCAACACGTAGAGGTACAGTACCGGCACGCCGCCCAAGCGCGCGGGCAAATCGGCCGTGCCCAGCAGCGGGAAATTGAGCAGCGCCGCCATGGCCAGCGCCACAAAAAGCAAGCGTTGGCCCCGGCGCTGCTCGGCAGTTTCGGCAGTTTTGGGGGTCGGTGGAGGGCTCATGGCGGCAAGTGGGTTGACATCGTGTAAGGTACGCGCAAAAACCGCCGGGCGCATGGCCCGACGGTTTGCGCAAGTATTTGAGGTGGGAAACCGCTGGCCCGTGTTTTTGACGCGCGCCAGCGCTCAGTAACCTAACTCCCCATCAGCTTCACGTTCCGCACGTCCTTCATCAGCACCATGCCGATGCAAAAGCACAGGAACGCCACCACCACGGGGTACACCAGGCCCAGCAGGCTGCTGTGGTCTTTGGCAAACGTGCCCGCGGGCTGCGCCGCGGCCCACACGCCAATCCAGGTGGCCACCAGTGGCACGAAGCCGCCAAATACGCCATTCCCAATGTGGTACGGCACCGAAAGAGAGGTGTAGCGCACGCTGGTCGGGAACAACTCAACCAGGTATGCGGCGATAGGGCCGTACACCATCGTCACGAACAGCACCAGGATGAAGGTGAGCAGCGTAATCATGGGTACGTTGGCAGCCAAAGCTTTCATCACGGCGGGCACGGCTTTGCCGGCGGCATCTACCGTGGCGGGCGTAATTTCCGTCAGCGGCCCGGCAAACGCCTTGATGCCATAAAAGAGCGGTACTGTGAACAGCGCCGCGCATATCATACCGGTCATGATAATGCGCTTACGGCCAATGCGGTCCGAAAGTGAGCCAAAGTACACGAACAAGGGCGATGCCAGGAGCATGGCCACCACCAGAGCGGTGCTCGATTCCACCAAATCCATCTTCAAGGTGTTGTTCATGAACGAGTAGGCAAAAAACTGGCTCGTGTAGAACACCACGCCCTGCCCCATGGTGGCCCCGAACAGGGCGATGAGCACCAGCCGGCGGTTCACCGGGTTCAGGAAAGAATCGCGCAAGGGGCTCTTGCTCACTGTGCCCGTGGCCTTGGCCTTGGCAAACAGCGGCGACTCGTGCAGTTTGAGGCGGATGTAGTACGAGGCAATCACCAGCAGGCCCGAAAGAAGGAACGGAATGCGCCAGCCCCACTCCTTAAACGCCGGCTCGCCCATCAGCTTGCGGGTGATGACGATGACGCTGATGCTGAGAATGAGACCCGCCGTAGCCGTAATCTGGATGTAGCTCGTGAAGTAGCCGCGCTTTTTGTCGGGGGCGTATTCGGCCACGTAGGTGGCGGCCCCGCCGTACTCGCCGCCCAGGGCCAGACCCTGCAAAAGCCGCAACACCAGCACAATAAGCGCCGACCAGATGCCGATTTTCTCATAACTCGGAATGAGCCCGGTGGCAAACGTGGCCCCGCCCATGAGCAGCAGCGTCACCAGAAACGTGTACTTGCGGCCAATCATGTCGCCCAGCCGGCCAAAAAACAGCGCCCCGAACGGCCGCACCACGAAGCCCGCGCCAAACACGGCGAGTGCCCCCAGCAGCGAGTCTTCGAGCTTGCCGGTGGCCCCAAAAAGCACCGGCCCAATGATGGCCGCCAGCGAGCCAAATATGTAAAAATCATACCATTCGATGACCGTGCCCACCGACGAGGCCGTGATGACCTGCCAGATGGTTTTGGTCGAAACCTGGTTGTTGTCGTGGGCCGCCGGGGCGTCGTCGGCCACTGCCGCGTAGGCAGTTGGGGTGAGGCTCTGTTCCATGTTGGGTTGAAGTAAAAAAGCTGAGAGATGCCGGCGGGCGGCCTACAAGAAAATCTGGGTTTGCAGCGTAATTTCGGGGCGGTAGCGCACTTCCTCGATGTTGGTGAAATCGGGCCGGGCGCGGTAGTTGAGCGTAAATTTGGCGTTGTGGCCGTCGAGGTAAAAATTGGCCCCGCCGTCGAAGATGTTCACGTTTTGCTGCGAGCCGTCGGCTTTCTTCAAGCCCTCGTAGCCCGCCAGCAAATACGAGGCGTAGGGCTGCACCCGCACCTTGGGGCCGAGCAGGTTTTTGGGAAGCAGAAAGCCCGCCTCAGCAAAGCCCACATTGCCCGTGCCCGATTGCGGCACGGCATTGCCCCGGCGGGTATCGGTGCCATAGCCGGGGTTCGACGCGCCGATGAACCGCACGTGGTTCGGCCCCATGTCGAAGTTGTAGTACACCCCATAAAACGTAAAGGCGGTACCGGTTTCCTTGTTAACGGGCGCGTCGTAAAACACGTCCGCCGAGAGCAGGCGAATGTCGTGCTTTTCGGTTTCGATGGTACCGGGCGCGGCCAACTGGGCGGCCGTGGCTACGCTGCTCGTCGGGCGCGACACCATACCGTCCTTGTTGTAATAAAAGCCCGTCCCGATATTAAACACCCGCTTCGTACCCAGGTAGCTGCCCACGTTGAAGGGCAGTAGGTTCGATTCCTGGTCGAGGAATTCGTAGCTGAAATAACCCTGGTAGATGTGGTTGGTGCCCTGCGGATTATACTGCGCCACGTTGGTGCCGGTGTTGGTCGTCACACCGCCCGTTGTGCTGGTCACGCCCAGCCCCACCGGCGTGCTAAAAGCCCCGGTCTGGTTGGTAAGCATCGACTCGTTTACCGACAGTACGTAGTCGAGCTTGCCCACCCGGCCCTTGGCGTAAGCCCCCAGGCCCCGCGCAAACTGGTCGTTGGCCTCAATGGTCGTCCAGTTGGTCAGCGGCGCGTCCAGGGTCAGGAAGTTGAGCGTGCTGGCCCGCGTCATTCGCGAGAGGCCGTTCTGGTAGTGTAAGCCGCTGCCCAGGCTCAAGTACTTGTTAATCTTGTACTCCACCACCGCTTCGTGGATGAAGAGCTGCGGCTTCTTGCCATCCACCGCCGGGCTAAATCCGCCACTCACAGCCGTTTGGTTGTTGATGCCGATGTGGGTGTAGATGAGGAAGCGCGGGTTAAGCTGCGCCAGCACAATGAGGCGCGAGCGCCGCAGGGCAAAATCCACCTGGTCTGATTGCAGTTTGCCCGGTGCGCGCAGTGTGTTCGAGTTGTTCTCGGTGTAGCGCGACCACACCTGGGTCCAGGTAATAAAACGCAGATACTTAGAGCCGTCGGGCGAGATATTCACTTTCATACCCGCACCGTAGGGCACGCTTTCGGTGGGCGTGGGCGTGGCGGCGCTGCCCGCCGGCGGGGCCACCAGGGCCGAGGGCGCAGGGGCCGCCGAAGGCAGCGGGTTGGTGCTGGCCGGCGAGGGCGGCGTGGCCGGGGCTTGCCCGGCGGCGGCCGCTGCCAGCAGCAAGCCCCCCAGCGTAAGCACCGAGCGAGTACGGGAATTTTGCATAACCAAAGAGTGAGTGGGAAGATGGGTGAGGCCGAACCCGCCCGCCGAGTAGGCGGTGCCGAATCCGGCTGCCAAATAGCACCCCTCGTTGCGCCTTTGCTACTTCCCCGCAATCGTTTTGGTAAGCAGTATAGGTAGGCACATCGTGCTACGCCCGAAACCGCTCCCAGCGTATCATCATGAATTTATCGCCCAGCTCCGTCACCATCAAACCGGCCCCTTTCAGGTTTTCCGATTTTTGAAAATATGCTGTTAATTCCTGCTGATTAAGAATTTTATACGTCGGATGGTAGCCGGGCTGTCGGGGCACTTTCACTCCATATTTCCGCACCCAGTTCATCACGCTCACGTGGCTCACGCCGAGCAGGCGCTCAATCTCGCGGTAGCTCACGCCTTCAATGTAAAGCTGCAACGCCTTCACTACGTAGTAAGGATTCACCTCGCGCCCCACCTTGTCTACGGTGTAGTGGTAACCGCAGCTTTTGCACCGAAACCGCTGCCGCTCGTTTACAATGCCACTTTTGGTGGCTTCTTTCGATTCGCACTTGGGGCAGGCCAGGGCTGACATGAAGCTGGTTTTGAAGTAGAATGACCAAAAGCTATAGCTGTTAAGCAAATCTACATCAATTTAGCAAATCAACGGCCTTTAGGCTACCAGCTAACCCTCGCCAACCCAAGTAACTTTGCGCTGCCAATGGGCAGTGGTCGGATGAATCGCCCGAAGGGCTTCGTCCGACCACTGCCCTGTCATCCTTATTTTCCCCCTCCCGCTTGCCATGCCCAAGTTCCACTCTCTCACGCCCTCCGACCTCAAGCCCAGCCAGTGGCACCCGTTTATGGTGGGGGCGGTAGCCCCGCGCCCGGTAGCTTTTGCCAGCACCGTCAGCGCCGATGGCACCGTGAACCTGAGCCCGTATAGCTTCTTCAACGCCTTCAGCTCGAACCCGCCCATCCTCATTTTTTCGCCCGCCAACCGGGTGCGCGACAACTCCCAGAAGCACACGCTGCAAAACGTGCGCGAGGTGCCCGAAGTCGTCATCAACATCTGCGATTTCGCGCTCGTCGAGCAAATGTCGCTGGCCAGCACCGAGTACGCGCAGGGCGTGAACGAATTCGTGAAAGCCGGCCTCACCGAGCTGCCCTCCGAGCTGGTGCGCCCGCCCCGCGTGGCCGAAGCGCCCGCCGCCTTCGAGTGCGTGGTGGAGCAGATTATCGAGCTGGGCCAGAATAACGGGGCCGGCAACCTGATAATTTGCCGCGTAGTCCGCGCCCACTTCCGCCAGGATATTTTGCTGCTTAACGCCACCGGCATCGACCCTTTCAAGCTCGATGCTGTAGCCCGCCTCGGCGGCGACTGGTACTGCCGCGCCAACGGG
>JANXUO010000130.1 GCA_025356245.1 Hymenobacter sp. | reverse complement strand
GCTGCCCCAGCTGCTCGGCGACTGGGCCAAGCTCCTGAGCTGGCTCGTGATTTACCAGTTGCTGGCCCGCGCCCAAACCGGGCGTTACGTGGCCGTGCAGGCCGTTTCGGCGGCCGTTTACGTGGGGCTGCTTGCCCTGTTGCTGCCCCGCCTGGGCCTGGCCGGGGCCGTATGGGCGCAGGCCCTGCGCTCGGCCCTGGTGCTGCTGGTGTGCCTGGTGGGGCTGATGCGAAAACCGCCCGACCTTTAACATTCAGTACTCAGCATTCAGCACTCAACCCTCAGCATTCAACCCTCAGCATTCAGCACTAAAAAATGTCTTCCCTTGCCATCGTCGCGCTGTGCCACAACCACGCCCGGTTCGTGGCCGAAGCCCTGGATTCCATCCTCGCCCAAACCTGCCCGCCCGCCGAAGTATGGCTCGTGGACGACGCCAGCACCGACGGCAGCGCTGAAATCCTGCGCCGTTACGCCCGCCAAAACCCCGGTTGGCACCTACTGCTGCTCCCCGAAAACGTGGGCAACTGCCGCGCCTTCAACACCGGCCTGGCCCAGCTCACGGCCGAGTGGGTCATCGACTTTGCTACCGACGACGTGCTGCTGCCCACCCGCATCGAGCGCCAGCTGGCCTTCGCCGCCGCCCAGCCCGCCGCCGTGGGCATGGTGTACCACAACGCCGAACTGATGGACGAGGCCGGCCACCTGCTGCACCTGCACCACCGCCCCGACGGCCACGGCGGCCTGCGCCCGGCCCCGGCCTCGGGCTTTGTGCTGCCCGAAGTGCTGGCCCGCTACTTCATCAGCACCCCCACCATGCTCATGCGCCGCGCCTGCCTGGCGGCCCTCGGCGGCTACGACGAAGCCCTGGCCTACGAAGACTTTGACTTCTGGGTGCGCGCCGCCCGCGACTGGCAGTTTGCCTACCAAAACGAGGTGCTGACCCGCAAGCGCAAGCATCCGCACCAGATGTCGGCCCAACAGTACCAGCTCGACGACCCGTTTCTGGCGTCCACCATTGCCGTGTGCCGCAAAGCCCTGGCCCTGTGCCAAACCCCCCTGGAGCGCCGCGCCCTGGCCGTGCGCCTGCGCTGGGAGCTGCGCCAGGCCATGCGCCGCCGCCGGTTTCGGGAGGCGGGCGAGCTGTATGGCCTGCTGCGCCAAACAACGCCCGTGCCGGGGCTGCTGGCGCACGTGTTGGGGGTTGGGAGTTTGATGTTTTCGAGAGATTTCGCACAGAGGCCAAAAGAGGAAAAGGAGTAAAAAAGAGGTTATTATCCTCCTTCTTACTTCTTTTCCGCGTCCTAAACTCTGTGCGAAATAACTACCGCACCTCCACCCGCGAATGCTCGTCGGGGCCCGGCTGGTGGCGCTCGCCCGTCACTACGGCCTTGGCGTAGGCGTAGGCCCGCAGCAGCGTCGAGTTGGGCGTATCCCAGAACTCGCCGCTTTCGATGGTGACTTTAAGCAGGGCAATGTTGGGGTCGTCGGAGCCCTTGGGAAACCAGCCGCGCAGCGCCTCGCTCCACAGCTCCTTGATTTTGGCGCGGTCGGTGACGACGTTCGCCGTGCCCGTGATGGCCACGTACAGGTTGTCGTCGGGGTTAGCATAGCCCAGGTTGATGTGGCGGTCTTTCTTTACTTCGCTAATCTTTTTCGAGTCCTGCTCCGTGAAAAACCACAGCGTACCGTCGGCTTCGGGTTCGTGGGTGTACATGGGGCGCGAGTGCAGCGAGCCGTCGGCCTCGGCCGTGGTCATCATCGCAATGCGAATGTCTTTTATCTTGTCCACGAGTTTGGAAACGTCGTGGCTAACGGCAGTTTGCTCGGCCATGATGGGGGCGGGGTTTTGGTGAGTGACAGGCCAATCCTTACGGCCTTAATCGCGCTGGGGTTGGCCCAAAAACCGAATACCGAAAACCCAAAACAAAACACCGGAGACTGAACACCAAACATCAACGAACGTGAATTTCCTGGCCCACCTGCTCCTTTCCGGCCCCGCCGATGCGCCCGATTACGCCCACATTGTGCTGGGCAACTTCGTTGCTGATGCCGTGCCGGGGCAGCAGCTGGCCGCCTACCCGCCCGCTGTGCAAACCGGCATCCGCCTGCACCGCGCCCTCGACACGTTCACCGACGCGCACCCCGTGGTGCGCCGCGGCACGGCCCGCCTGCGCGCCGCCGGGGCCGGCAAATACGCTGGCGTGGTGTCCGATGTGTTTCTCGACCACTTCCTGGCCCGCCATTTCGACCAGTTTTCGGCCGAGCCGCTGGCGGCTTTTGTGCCCCGCATCTACCGGCAGCTCACGGCCCTGGAGCCGCTCATGCCGCCCCGTTTCCAGCACCTGCTGCCCTACCTCACGCGCCAGGACTGGCTGACCAACTACGCGCACTTCGAGGGCATTGCCCGCACTCTGGCGGGCTTGGCCCGTCGCGCCCACCCCGGCTCCGGCATGGATACCGCCGTGGCCGAGCTGCAAGCCAATCACCCCGCCTACGAAGCCGATTTTCTGGAATTTTTCCCGGCCGCGCAGCAGCACAGCCAATTGGTTTTGGCGCAGCTTTCGGCTGGCTAGTGCTTAGTCAGGGAAGTTATTCAACAAAATGAGGGCGCAGGCGTTGAAGCTCTATGGCCCGTTCCCTCACTCCCTTTACCCTGCCGGCTGCTGACCAGTCCGCCCTCGAAAAGTTCACGCGTAGTGGTCGCCGCTCCGTGCGGGCGGTGCGCCGCGCGCAGGCCCTGCTGGCCCTGGCTACCGGCATTGGCCAGCAGGCCGCCGGTCAGGCGGCCGGCCTGAGCCGCCAGACCGTGAGCCAGCTGCGCGCACGCTATGAGCAAGCCGGCTGGCAATTTGCCTTAGCGGAAGCCCCGCGCAGCGGCACGCCCCGGCGCTTCGACGGCCCCCAGCGGGCGGCGGTTACGGCGCTGGCCTGCACGCCCGCCCCTACCGGGCATAGCCGCTGGACGCTGCGCCTGCTGGCTGACAAAGCCGTGGAACTGGCCCTGGTGGACACCATTTCGCACGAAACGGTGGGGCAGGTGCTCAAAAAAACGAGTTGCGGCCCCACCGCCAGCAGCACTGGTGCCTGGGGGCAGTGAACGCGGCTTTTGTGGCCCGGATGGAGGACGTGCTGGCCGTCTACGAGCGGCCCCACGACCCGCGGTTTCCCGTCGTCTGCTTCGATGAGCGCCCCTGCGTGCTCCACGGCCAGCCCGTCGAGCCCCTGCCGCCGGTGCCCGCCCAGCCGGCCACGGGCGAGCAGCCGGCCAAGGCCGGGCGGCCCCGGCGCGAGAGCTGCACCTACGTGCGCCAGGGCACGGCCTGTTTGCTGGCCGCTTTTGAGCCGGGCACCGGCCAGCGCCTGGTCGAGGTCTCGGCCCGCCGCACCGGGGCCGACTACTGCCGCTTTCTGCAGCGCCTGGCCGCCCACTACCCGCAGGCCGAGAAAATCGTGCTCGTGCAGGACAACCTCAACACCCACACCGACGCCGTGTTTTACCAGCACCTGCCCGCGGTGCAGGCCCGCGCACTGGCCGCCCGCTTCGAGGTGCATTACACGCCTAAAAACGCGTCCTGGCTCAACATGGTCGAACTCGAACTCTCGGCCATCGCCCGCCAGTGCCTGCACCAGCGCATCCCCACCCTCGAAGAACTCACCGCCCACGTCGCCGCTTGCGTAGCCGAGCGCAATGCGGCCCGGGCCACGGTGAAATGGCAATTCACCGTGGAAAAAGCCCGTATCAAACTCGACCGTCACTACCAGAAAATTAGGGCAATAAACTTCCCTGACTAAGCACTAGGTAACCTCAAAGGAAATATTGAATTCAATAGCTGGCATTTCGGTCGAATGCAACAGGCTCTCAACCAAGTAAAGAAACGCCACCAATTATCCGACAACAAATATGACAATATTTTAAATGCAGATTTCCTGCTCGAAGAATTTCACCGAGTGTACTATGGACTATATCCTGATGACGGAACTCATTATGTCTCGCAAACACGCCCTGGACGCGGCGGGGGACCTTGGCTAAATCCTGATAGTGAGCGGCGCAAGTTGGTTTGGGAGTGCTTTGAGTTATATTTACCCAGTCTCGTCCAAGCCGATTCATTCACCAGTAAGCGTCTCAAGTTCTTGCAGCAGCTACGGGAGGGCCAACATCCGGTGCTCTACGACTACATATTCGTGGATGAATTTCAGGATTGTACACCGGCCGATTTTGAAATTTTTCAGCATCTGTTGCACGACCCCGACCATTTGGTACTTGCTGGCGACCTAGCACAATCGGTCCAGATTGGCCGTAGCAGCAGCGCCAAAATTCCCCGACTCGAAGGCATGGTTCAGCGGCGTGCGCCACACCGTCTGCAAGGTTCCTATCGCCTACCATTTCGCATTAGCGAAGCCATTCGGGGCGTTTCGGAACACATCAACACGCTCTACGATGGCGATTCTTCAGCGGGCGT
>JANXUO010000343.1 GCA_025356245.1 Hymenobacter sp. | reverse complement strand
CATCGCCCGACTCGGGGGCTGGAGCGGGCTGGCCAGCCAACGACCCCCAGGGGTCATTACACTCACGCATGGGTGGCAATACTTTCAACGACTATATGACGGCTGGAAACTGGCACGAGGAATTGTGTGTACACGGTAGCTTTTTCAAGGAGGGGAGTTGAATGGCAGGTTTAGCGCGTGAGGCGGAGGCGGACGGCTTGCTGGGCGGTGCCGGTGGTTGGGTAGAGCAACAGGTGGGCCAGGCCTTCGGCGGGCAGCACAGGGCCGAAATCGAACGATAGTTCCTGGGTGGGCAGGAGCAGCTTGCGGGTGCCGCGGGCCAGCTCGCGGCCCATGTCGGAGCGGAGTTGGTAGTGCCACTCACCCTGGATGGGGGCGCTGAGCAGCAGGCGGTAGCGGGCATCAGGCGAGGGGTTGGGCACGGCTTCCATGCTAAGGCGGGCAGTTAGGCCCGTGCCGGAGTTGGTGGGGGTATCGGTCACGGCAAAGCTGATGCTGAACGGGGTGCCGGCCGTGCCGCTGCCGCCGCCGCCGGTGTAGGGCGTGGCTTGGAGCGTGTAGCTGCCCAGGGGCGGCGTCCAGGGGGCATAGTCGCCGTTGCTGTC
Source organism: Hymenobacter sp. (assembly GCA_025356245.1). Lineage (GTDB taxonomy): Bacteria > Bacteroidota > Bacteroidia > Cytophagales > Hymenobacteraceae > Hymenobacter. The sequence continues at coordinate 9,503 of JANXUO010000343.1, read as the reverse complement.
GGAAAACAAGGCGTAGGGCACCACCGATTCGGTGTGATTGCGGGTGGTGGCCCCGGCCAGGGCAAATACTACGCTGCCCACGGCCGTCGGGCTGGTGTTGGCCCTGATGTTGATGTTGCGGGTGGGCAAAGCCCGGAGGTTGACGGTGCTGCCGCTGGGCAAGGGCTGGATATCCAAATCGGTGTCGGCGTTTACCAGGGTGAAGCTGGTCACGCTTTGCGGCTGGGGCACGAAGCTGGCCACGAGGCTGCGGTTGCGGCGCATCACCAAGGGCAGCGGGTTGGTGCTGGCGGTGGTGTCGCCGCCCCAGCCGGCAAACTGGAAGCCGGCCGCCGGCAGGGCCGTGAGCTGCACCGTTGCCCCGGCCGCGTAGGTGGCCTGGGCAGGCAGGCGGGCCACGGTGCCGCTACCCGTAACGCTGGTAGTGAGGGTAAACTGGCCGGTACTGGTCTGGTCAATCACCGAGAAGCTGATGCTGAACGGGGTGCCGGCCGCCCCGCTGCCGCCGCCGCCGGTGTAGGGCGTGGCTTGAAGCGTGTAGCTGCCCAGGGGCGGCGTCCAAGGGTTGTAGTCGCCGTTGCTGTCCGAGAACAGGGCGTAGGGCACCACCGACTCGGTGTGGCTGCGGCTGGCGGCCCCGGCCAGGGCAAATACCACGCTGCCCACGCCGCCCGGCACGGGGTTGGCCCTGACGTTGAGGTTGCGGGTGGGCAGCGCGGCCAAGTTCAGCACGCTGCCGCTGGGCAGGGCTTGGATGTCCAAATCGGTGTCGGCATTCACCAACGTGAAGGTGCTGGTGGGAGTGCCCGCGCCGGGGTCAATCACCGTAAAATTGATGCTGAGCGGGGTGCCGGCCGTGCCGCTGCCGCCGCCCCCGGTGTAGGGCGTGGCCAGCAGCGTGTAGCTGCCCAAGGGCGGCGTCCAGGGAGCGTAGTCGCCGTTGCTGTCGGAGAACAGGGCGTAGGGCAGCACCGACTCGGTGCCGGTGCGGCTGGCGGCCCCGCTTAGGGCAAACACCACGCTGCCCACGGCCGCCGGACTGGTGTTGGCCCTGATGTTGAGGTTGCGGGTGGGCAGCGTACTCAAATTCAACACACTACCGGCTGTCAGGGGCTGAATGTCGAAATCCGTGTCGGCGTTCACCAGCGTGAAGGTGCTGACGGCCTGCGAGGCCGGCGCACAGGCGGGGTCGAGGCGCACTTCGTCGAAAGCCGCGAGGCCCGCCGCGTCGGTGACGGTAAGGCGAATGCGGTAGTAGTACGTGTCGGTGCCGCAGCCCAGGGGCGAGGTGGTGAGGCTGCTTTGGCGGGCGGTGTCCACGGGCTCGGGGTGCGCATGGGTGTTGTGGTGCAGCCAGGTTTGCCAGGCGTAGTGCAGCTGGGCGGGGCCGTGTTCGGCATCGCTGACGGTGGCCTGCAAAGAGAAGGCCGTGAGGCCCGTAACCGGGTAGCGGGTGCCGGGGACGGGCGATATTATCCGCACCTGCGGGGGGGTATTGTTGACGGACACCAGCACCGTGTCGGCGGCCGTGCGGCCCGCGCCATCGGTTACGGTTAGCGTGGTGGTGTAGCCCCTGGGGCCGGGGCCGGGGGGCGTAAACGTGTGCTGGGGGTTGGGCTGGGTGCTGGCCGTGCCGTCGCCAAAAGCCCAGGCAAAGGTGAGGGCGCTGCCGTCGGCGCTGGCCGAGGCGCTGCCCGTGAACTGCACCGCCAGCGGTGCCGGCCCGTAGCGGCGGTCGGCGGTGGCCAGGGCCGTGGGGTTGGGGTTGAAGTAGCTGACTTTACGAATTTCGCCGGGGTAAAAATTGGCGTAGTACAGCCCGCCCAGCGTGGGGTGCACCGCCAGGCCCACGGGCACGCTGCCGCCGGGCACCAGCGGCACCTGGGCCGTGGGCGCATCGGTGGTGTCCACGGCCAGGGCCTTAATCCAGCCGGTGGTGTAGTCGGCCATAAAAAAGGCGTTGTGGTAGGCCGCCGGAAAATCGTGGTGCGGATAAAACACGCCGCCCACCACGGCGCTGCCCCCGAAGCCGGGACCCGCCAGCGGCGAGCCCAGCGCCCCCACCGCCACGGTGCCGGCCGCCCCGCCGGGGCCGTCAAAGGTGCCGGTGCGCACCGGCCCGGTGGAAGGATGCCCGTAATCGAGCAACGGCCGGCGGTGCACAAACTGCCGCACCGAGGCCGGCAACGGGCCGCCGCAGGGGCTGGCCAGGGGCGGCGGCGGGGTGGCAGCGGCCTGCTGCAACAAATCCTGAAAGTTGAAAAAAGCCTGGGTGCAGGTGCTGGTACCGATGCCAAAACCGGGGTTGGGCGCTTCGGGGTTGGCCGTGCGGCTGAACATGAACGTGTTCTGGACCGTGAGGCCTTCGTATAGGGGCCAGCCCAGGTTCTGGCCGGGGCCGTCCACGGCGGTCACTTCTTCCCAGTTGTTGTAGCCCACGTCGGCCACGTACAGGGTGCCGGGGTTGCCATCGGCGAGGCGGTGGCTGCCGGTTTCGGGTTTGAGGGCCATGCGAAACGGGTTGCGGCAACCCAGCGCCCACACCTTAGAGCGGGGCGCGTCGGGCGCGGCAGCGTCATAAAAAGGGTTGGTGGGCAGGCCCAGGCCGGTGGCGGGGTCGAGGCGTAAAATTTTCCCGCTCAGGCTATTGACTTGCTGCGCCCGAAACGAGCCCACGTTTTCGGTGGGCCGGATGATGCCGTCGGTCAGGGCTTGGTCAAAAAACGAATCGGGGCTGCTGCCGGTGTCCTGGTAGGGGTGCGCGCCGTCGCCGGTGCCCACCAGCAGGCTGCCGTCGGTGCCAAAAGCCAGGGCGCAGGCCACGTGCCCGCTGGCCGTGGACGGGATGCCCGTGCTGGCCGTGGCCCCCAGCAGCACCCGTCGGCTGTTGGGCACCACGGCCAGGCTGCCGCCCGCCCCGGCCACGGCCGTGTAGCGCGTAAGCCGCCCCACGGTGGCACTGTAGTAGTCGTTGGCGGCGGGGTTGTAATTACCGGTACCAAAATTCAGTAAATGATGCCTATCAACAACATACAACAAATAAAAGTAGCCGTTGCTGGCAAATTGCGGGTCGAGGGCCAGGCCCAGCAGGCCGTGGTCGTTCCAGCCGCCCACCTCGGCCGTGAGGTCGAGCAGCACCTGCCGCTGCCCGTTCGTGACGGCCCATACCTTGCCGGGGCGCTCCCACACCAGCATCTGGTCGGCCTGACCGGTGAAGGCCAGCCCCACGGGCTCGCTCCACCCCGCCGACAGCGTGGCGGTACGAAAGCCCGTGGGCAAGGTTTGTGCCGCCGCCGGCGCACTGGTTATGGCGCGTAAAGCCAAGACGATGAGCAGCATCAGGGGCCGCCAGGGGGTAGTCGTTTTCATGATTGGGAAAGGTTGGGCATTTAGTGTTTGGTTTTGGGCGTTCGGTGTTTGGGGGTTGCATTGCGTTTGAAGGCTCATTCGATGTGCACCTGCCGCCGCCGGAGCAGGTAAAAAAGCTTGGGCAGCGGGTCGCCCAGAAAATTGGCCACGCTGGTGTCGCGCAGCGCGAAAGAAATTTTCTCGCCCCGCCGCCGGCCGTATTTGTATTGCAGGAAGTTGGCGAAAGGGATGTAGCGGCCCGGCACGGCCAGGGGCGTGGGCACCGGCCGGCCCAGCGCCGCCCGGCAGGCCAGCACCGGAAAGTTGACCCGCGCCGCCAGCGCCGAGCCCACCACCGTCAGCCAGAAGCGCGGGTTTATCTCGATGACGTTCATGCGGCCGCTGCGGGCGTCGTAACGCAAGTCGATGTGGGCCACCCCGTTCCAGCGCAGGGCCGCCATTAGCTGCCGCACCACCAGCACCACTGCCGGGCTGTGCACAAACTCGATGGCCTGCGTAGGGGCGTAGGCCGAGGCAGCGGGTACCAGCCCGCGCTGCACCGAGTGCGCCAGCACTTGCCCGTTGTGGCACAGCACGTTGCAGTCGATGTCGTAGCCTTCGAGGTAGGTTTGGATGATGTAGCGGGCACCTTCGGGCAGGGCCGCCACGGCGGGGCGCAGGGTTTCGGGCGTCTCGTAACGAGTAATGCCTTGGCCCCCAGCGCCATCTACGGGCTTCAGCAGCACCGGGAAGCGCAGGGCCTCCAGGTTGCCGCAGAAGTCGCGGGTCACGTCGAGCAGCGTGTCGGGGCCGTCGATGGCGTGGGCGCGCATGAAATCGGCCAGGCGGCTTTTGTCGGCGGCAATTTCGTAGGCTTCGGCCGCGGGCAGGGGCAGGCAGCGCAGCGCCGGGGCCAGCGCCGCCGCGTGGCAAATGGCCCAGCGCATCCCGGCCACGTCCACGGGCAGCAGCACAGCGGCGCCCACGTCGGTGGCCACGTCGCGCACAAAATCCACGAACCCGGCGGCGGGCAGTTCCGGCGCGTAGCGGTGGTGGCTGCGCACGTAGCGCGAGTACTGGTACGGGCTGGCCGCCGCCTGCCGCACCACGTGTACTTCGACGTCCTCGGCTTGCCCCAGGCAAAACAGCACGGCCCCGGTGAGGCGGTATTCGCCTTCGAGCACCAATACAACAAGCGGTTTCATGGGCTTGAGTGGTTAGGTTTTTTTAAGCAAGGCTAAGTAATTATTTTTTATGAATCGGGGAAATATTGCGTGGTGCTTCGCGCAGTATTTGGAGGTGTAAAAAGCAGTATTTTTTTGACTTATGCACACTGCAAAACACGGCGTTCTGCGCTGCGCAAAAAATTAATTGAAATAGTTTATTCGCTTTTCTTTTGCAGCAAAAAATACCCGAAATGCGAATCATTATTTAGCGGCTGCCGGGGTTCTAAGTGCAGCAGCAGGGGCGTAAAACCGCACGCCGTTGCCAGCTCCCAAAACTCCTCGAGATAGTAGGTGGTCATGTTGCCCAGGTTTTTGGCGTAGCCCCAGCGGTACGAGCGGCTGTTGAGGTGGCGCGTCGTGTATTTTATCTGCACAAAGGCCAAGCCGCCGGGGGCCAGCATTTCGAGCATCACTTGCAGCACACGGCGGCCGTAGTCCTGCGAGGGCAGCAACTCAAATACGTAAGTAGAAAGCACCAAATCAAGCGGTTCGAGCACCTGAACGAGGGCTTGCTCGGGGTTGGCGGCGGGCACCAGCACGGGCCGGAAGTTGCCGAGGCCGTGGGCCAGCATCTGCCGCTCGCACTCACCCAGGCTGGCCTCGGTGATGTCGAGGCCGTAGTAGGCGGCGGCACCGGGCGCAAAATGCACGGCGCAGGTGCCCCCGCCGCAACCCCAGTCCAGCAGCCGGCGCGGGCGTTCGCGCAGCCAGTTGGCCCCGGCCATTTGCTCGAAAATGCGCAGGTTGTTGGCCCCAATGCCCCACCAGCGGGCGTCGTCCTCAAAAATGCTTTGCCCCCGCCAGTGCGCCGGCCCGCCATCGCGCCCCGCATTCGAGAGCCCCGACCAAAACAACTGAGCATCGGCAATAAGCTTCTCCTCCGGCTCGTGCAAGCCAGCGTAATTATCCAGCAGCCGGCGGCTTACCCGAATAGCGCGTTCGATGTGGAAATTCATTTTGGAGGTGAGTGTTAGGTATTTGTGGTTTAAGTAAAAGGGGGCTGTGCATTAGACTAAGCAGTTAGTATTTGTGCGTATTTCTCAATTCACGCCATTTGAGGAAACAACGAAAAGACCCGTAAATAGCCAATTAAAAAGCCCCCATAATTTTTACTCATTAATTAAAAAACCTCAATTTCTCGCCCGGTACACCGGCTGTACTGGCCTTCCCATTAAATATTTATCCAGGCCTTCATCAAGGGCGCGGCGGTACACGCCCAGGGCTTCGTGGACGCGGGCGATGGTGGCATCGACGACGGCCGCGGTGTGGGCGTAGCTGATGACGAAGGAGGGCAGCAGCAGGCCGCGGCGCAGGGTTTCCTGCAAAAACAGGGTGCGGAAGCCCTGCGAGGGCAGGCCGTCGGCGTCGCGGGTGCCGTAGTAAAGGCAGCAGCCCGGCCCCAGCACCCTAAACTGCTCGCCCACGCCCTGGTCGTGGGCGGCGGCTTGCAGGCCCTCGCGCAGGCGTTCGCCCTGCTGGTGGAGGTGGGCCACCACGGGCACGGTGTTGTAGGCGCGCATCACGGCGCGGGCGGCGGCCAGGGCGTGCAGCTCGGCCCCGTTGGTGGTCGAGAGCAGGAACACCCGGTCGCGGTCGTGGTGGTCGAGGCCGCCGAGGCGCATGATTTCGCGGCGGCCGGTGAGGGCCGCCAGGGCAAAGCCGTTGGCGATGGCCTTGCCGAAGGTGCTGAGGTCGGGCCGCACCCCGTACAGGGCCTGCGCCCCGCCCGGATGCCAGCGAAACCCGGTGATGATTTCGTCGAAAATTAGCAGCGTGCCGTGTTCGTCGCAGAGGCGGCGCAGGCCTTCGAGGAAGCCGGGGGCGGGCGTTTGGTCGCGCTCAACTTCCAGCATAATGGCCGCAATTTGCCCCGGGTGCTCGTCCAGGAGTTGGGCCACGCCCGGCAAATCGTTGTAGCGAAACGTGCGGGTGAGCGCCCGCACTGCCGCCGGAATGCCCGCTTGCAGCGGCGTGGTGCCCATAAACCAGTCGTCGGTCGAGAAAAAAGGGTGGTCGGCGCACAGGGCCACCAGGTCGCGGCCGGTGTAAGCGCGGGCCAGCTTGATGGCCGCCGTGGTAACGTCGGAGCCGTTTTTGGCGAATTTCACCATTTCCCCGGCCTGGGTAAATTCCAGAAATTCTTCGGCCGTGGCCAGCTCCAGGGTGGTGGGGCGGCCCAGGTTGGTGCCCAGGCGCAGGGCGCGGCGCACGGCCGTCAGCACCGGCTCGTAGCAGTGGCCCAGCGTCACGGAACGCAGGCCCATGCCGTATTCGAGGTATTCGTTGCCGTCGGCGTCCCACACGCGGCAGCCCCGGCCCCGCTCCAGCACGGGGGCCATAAACTCGGGAAACTGGTCGTCGCCCTTGGCATACGTGTGGCTGCCGCCCGGAATGGCCGCGTGCAGCCGCGCCTGCAAGGCGCGCGAGCGGTCAAAATCGGCCAGCTCCAACGGGGCGGGCAGCGGGGCTTCCTCCACCGAAAAATGCTTTTCCACGACCATGATTTTTGGTGGTTTAGCGCCTCACCCCCCGGCCCCCTCTCCGAAAAAGGAGAGGGGAGCTGGATGCTGTGCACTTGATTTTTTATTTTTACTATTAGTTTTTACTATTTATTATTCGACGCCTTAACACCTAAAAACCAACACCTAAAAACCAAGCCCTAATCCCTAAAACTTAGAACTCTTACTCCGCCGCTAGCAAATCGTAGCTTACCAGCAAGTTGGCAGCGCGTTGTATTTGCTCGAAGGGCAGGCCCGAGCGCTCGGCGATGTCGAGCAGGCTGTGGTGGCCGTCGGAGAGGTTGAGCACCCAGAGCAGGGCCAACTGCCAGCCAGCGCCGTCGGGGCCGCCGCCCACGTGCTTGTAGAGGCCGCGGCGGCCCAGCTGGGGCTCGCCGTAGGGGTGCAGGTTGCGGTAGCGGCGGTTGGCTTCCAGCACCTCTACCACAGCTTGGGTCATCAGCAACGAGTCGAGCAGGGTGTCGGGCCGCACAAAATCGAGGTTGTCGGCCGAGGTGTGGTACTCCGGGAACTCGCCGTAGGGCGTGCGCGAGAGGCAGCCCACGGGCAGGTCGAAACCGGGCGAGCAGTACTGGCGCTCGTCGTAGCCGTAGGGCACAAAGGGGCGGATTTCGTGGGCCACCGAGGCGGCTCGCAGGGCCAGGGCGGCGGCGCGGTCGACGGCGGCGTTGCCGCGGCGCGACTGCTTGTAGGTGAACGGCCCGGCTTGCCCCAGCAGCGCCAGCACCAGCCCGTGCCGGATGCGTCCCACGGCCTCGCCGTTGCGGCTCAGCCACACCAGCGCCCCAATGGTGCCGGGCGCAAACACGAACCGGTACGAGTAGTGGTGCGGCACCTGTTGCAGGTGCCGGGCCAGAAACACCGCCACCGCCAGCCCCGACAAATTGTCGTTGGCCAACGAGGGGTGACAGATGTGGGCCGAAATCAGCACTTCGGCCGAGGTTTCGCCCACCAGCAGCAGCTCGCCGTAGGTTAGCTCGCCGGGGGCCAGGGTGCTGTTGATGCACACCTCGTAGCCCGGCTCGGTGAGGGCCAGGCGCTGGCGGTGCGTCAGGCAAAAGCCCCATTCCTCGGCGTAGTAGCTGGTGCGGTACGGGATGAGGTCGGGCTGCTCGGGCAGCGAATGCAGGTGCGGCTCCAGCGCTTCGCGGGTAAACCAGCCTTGCACGGGCACGCTGTAGCTCACCACGTGCAGGTTGTGGGCCTGAAAATCGACCACCCGCTCGCCTGCCGCGTTCTTGATATAGGCATCGCGGATGTTCCACTCCGGCGGCACGGTCCAGTCGAAGGCCGGCACCCCGCTGGGCACGGCACTCACCTGCAAACCCGGCAAATACTCGCCCAAAATACCCAGCGTGAGCCGCACCCCGCTGCCGGTGATGCTCCGGCAAATGGGAAACAGCCGCTGCACCAGCTCGTGCAGCTCCTCCCCGGTCACGAAGGCCGGGAGTTGGGGCGTAGCAGCGCGGGGCGGGGCGGTGAGGGTCATTTTTTTTAATGAAGAATGAGGACGCTTCGCTTAATGAAGAATAAAGAATTATTTTTTCTTAATGAAGCAATAAACATGAAAAATAAAAAAGGCGGAACTACGCTGTATTCTTCATTCCCCATTCTTCATTCCCCATTAAAACCTAAAAAACCTCCACCCCCGGGATGGGCACCACAAACTGCCCGCCCCAGGCCCGGATGCCGGCCATTTGCTCGGCTATCTCGTCGCGCAGGTTCCAGGGCAGGATGAGGACGTAATCGGGCTGGGTTTCAAAAATGACGTCGGGGTGCAGGATGGGAATGCGCGAGCCGGGCAGGAAATTGCCCTGCTTGTGGGGGCTTAAATCGACGGTGTAATCCAGAAAATCGGGGCCGACGCCGCAGTAGTTGAGCAGGGTGTTGCCCTTGCCGGGCGCGCCGTAGCCCACCACGGTTTTGCCCGCCCATTTGGCCGTTATCAGAAATTCGAGCAGGCCGCGCTTGGTTTCGCGCACCCGCTCGGCAAAATCGGCGTAATAGGCTGGGGTGCAAATGCCCGCCGCCACCTCGCGCGCGCGCAGGTCGGCCACGGCGGGCGTCACCGGCAGGCGGGCGTGGGCCGCGTGGCGGGCGTAGAGCCGCAGCGAGCCGCCGTGGGTGGGCAGCTCCTCCACGTCGAAAATGGTGAGGCCGTGCCAGGCCAGCACCCGCTCCACCGTCCAGAACGAGAAGTAGCTAAAGTGCTCGTGGTAAATGGTATCGAACTGCCGCCCGGCCACCAGCCGCAGCAAGTGCGGAAACTCCAGCGTGACCACGCCCGTGGGGGCCAGCAGCAGGTACAGGCCGCGCACGAAGTCGTTCAAATCGGGCACGTGGGCCAGCACGTTGTTGCCGATGATGAGGTCGGCCGGGCCGTGGCCGCGCCGCACTTCCTCGGCCGTTT
>JANXUO010000342.1 GCA_025356245.1 Hymenobacter sp. | reverse complement strand
GAGGTCGGGCAGTACGCTCACGCGGGCCGTGGTGCCTTCCAGCAGGGTCAGTATGTCCTGAATGCGCCGGTGCTCGCTGGGCTCGATGGCGATGATGACCTGCTCAATTTTGTGAACCCGCACCAGGGCTGGCAAGCGGGTGTAGCTGCCCAGGGCGGGCAGCTCGGCGGCCAGGTCGGCGTCGGGCGGGCCGCTGTCGGCCACCGGGGCGAAGCCTACCACGCGCAGGCCCAAGTGGCGGCCGGTGCGGGCCAGCTCGTGGGCCGTGTCGAGGGCCAGGCGGCTGCTGCCCACGAGCAACGTCGGGAACGAGATAATGCCGCCGCGCACCAGCTGCTGCACGCTTGTTACGGCCCAGGTGCGGGCCAGGGCCGTGAGCAGAAAGTGCACCAGGAAGTACGCCGTGATGGTTTTGTAGTAGAGGCGGTAGTTATTGACGCCTTGGTCGTCGAGCAACAGCGCGAAGAAGATAACCACCGCCCCCAGCACCGACACCCGCGCCAGACGAATCAGCTCGGCCAGGCGCGATTTGCGGTAGATGTCGCGGTACTCACCCAGCAAGGCATACAACGTGGTCCAAAACGCGGCAATCATAAAAGCCGAGCCGGACAGAAAAAACAGGTCGCCTTCGGAGAAGCGGTATTCGGTGATTTCGCTCAGCAAGTACTTGCGTAGCAGGAAAAACACCATCCACGCCAGCAGCGCCGCCGTAAAATCGGCGGCCACCAGCTTGAAGTATTGAAAGCGACGAATAAGCTGCAAAATTGCGGGAAGGAGTAGTTTCGCAGTGGCAAAGGTAGGTTTGGTTGGTTTTTGGCTGCTTGTGGTTGGAAAGCGTACGAGCTGGCACGAGTTACGGCTTCGCCTAAATTCGCGCCAGCCCACAAGCCCCAACAATTCAACAATCCAACAATTCAACCAAAAATGACCGACACTTACCGACACCGGGGGCTGCGGCGGGCGCTGGTGACGGCCCTGCGCGGGCGCGGCATTGCCGACGAACGGGTGCTGGCGGCCATTGGGGCCGTGCCGCGTCACCTTTTTTTCGACCCTGGCTTTGAGGCCCACGCTTACCAGGACAAAGCTTTTCCGATTGGCGAGGGCCAAACCATCTCGCAGCCATACACCGTGGCCTACCAAACCGAGCTACTGGGCCTGCAACCCACCCACCGGGTACTGGAAGTGGGCACTGGCTCGGGCTACCAGTGCGCGGTACTGCTGCAACTTACACCATTGGTACACAGCATTGAAGTGAACCCGGTGCTGTTTGGCCGCACCCGGCAGCTGCTGGCCGGCCTGGGCCTGGGCCGCCCCGATTTGCACTGCGGCGACGGCTCGCTGGGCCTGCCCGCCGCCGCACCCTACGACGCTATTTTGGTGACGGCCGGCGCCCCGGCCCTGCCGCCGGCCCTGCTGCGGCAGCTGGCCGTGGGCGGGCGGCTGGTGATTCCGGTGGGCACCGCCGCCGAGCAGCGCATGGTGCGCGTAACCCGCGAAACCGCCGACAGCTACCTGCGCGAGGAGCTGGAAACTTTCCGGTTTGTGCCGCTGCGGGGCGCGGGCGGCTGGCGGGCCTGAAGCGGGCTGGGCGTGCGGGCCGACGGACTACCGACGCCCCGCTGGAGCGGCCCCCAGGCCCGCAAAAACTTCAACGCGGCCAACGGCCCGTCGTCGTTCCGTAACTTTTAGGGCGTCCATTGAACCGGCGGCGGCGGCAGGCGGTTAGGACTGAAAATGGTATTTCTGAAAGAACATCCCTGACTTGGGTTACATCTGAAGCAATGCCGCGCCCAAGTCCTTCACCATAAGCCCAGTGCTTTGCGTCGGATTTTTTAAAATTTCATTCCAGAAGAAAATGTTTACACGCTTACCCAGCGGAAAAATGCTGGCCCTGGCCTTTCTATTGCTGTCGCTGGCTGCTCTGCGGCCCGCTGCGGCCCAGGAGCTACGTACCTACCCCGAACACGGCTTCGGCTTTCGTTGCGCCTTCGATAGTGTACAGGATGCCGAGTGGCGGCGCAATCCGGCCGGGCGGCGGGCATATCAGGAATTTTTGCGGCAGGTGCGCGAGTTGCCCGCCGGGGCGCTGGCCCGCCTGCAAGCGGCCCCCGACGTGACAGTGCCCATCGTGATGCACATCATCCACACCGGCGGCAGCAACAACATCTCGGATGCCCAGGTGCTGGATGCTTTGCGCGTTATCAACCTCGATTTTAGCAAGACGAACCGCGACACGGCCGATGTTATTACGGCGTTTCAGGGGCGGTACGCGAATGTCGGTTTCCGGTTTCGGCTGGCCCGGCTCGACCCCAACG
>JANXUO010000037.1 GCA_025356245.1 Hymenobacter sp. | reverse complement strand
TGAAGGTTTCGGCATGTGCGGTGAAGCTTTCGGCATGTGCGGTGAAGCTTTCGGCATGTGCGGTGAAGCTTTCGGCATGTGCGGTGAAGCTTTCGGCATGTGCGGTGAAGGTTTTGGCATGTGCGGTGAAGCTTTCGGCATGTGCGGTGAAATTTTCGGCAATGACCAGAAATAGGTTTGATGGAGGAGGGCCACGGCTGGGCAGGTTGCGGCGGCAACGGCCGGGCCATGCGGGTTGGGCGGCGCGGGCGACGGTGACCGGTGCAACTACGGGCGGCGCGGCGTATCCTTGTGCACTCATCCAACCCTTGCTGCCCATGAAACTGGCCGTTCCTTTTTGCGTTTTGTTGGCGGCGGCCCCGGCTTGCCGTGCCATTCCTGCCACGCCACTGGCGGGGCGCAACACCCTGCCGGGCCGCGCCCCCATCACCGAAATGCCCATCCCTGAATTTGCTGCACCCGCCCACGTGCCCACTGCCCCGCCCTTGAAATACCCCGCCGCCCGCCGCACCGACCAAACCGACGACTACTTCGGCACCAGGGTGGCCGACCCCTACCGCTGGCTCGAAAGCCTCGATACGCCCGAAACCAAGGCCTGGGTGACGGCCGAAAACGACGTCACCTTCGGCTACCTGAGCCAGATTCCGTTCCGGGACAAAATCCGGGACCGCCTCACCACCATGTGGAATTTTGAGCGCTACTCGGCCCCCACCGCCGACGGCGGTAACCTGTACTTCAGCAAAAACGACGGCCTGCAAAACCAGGCCGTGGTGTACGTGCAGGCCGACCGGCCCGGCGCGAAGCCCGAAGTGCTGCTCGACCCCAACAAGTTCTCGGCCGATGGCACCACCGCCCTGGCGGGCTTCGCCATCAGCAACAACCACCGCTACCTGGCCTACGCCACCAGCGGCGGCGGCTCGGACTGGCAGAAAGTGTACGTGCTGGACCTCAAAACCCGGCAACTCCTGCCCGAAGTGCTGGAGTGGGTGAAGGTGTCGGGCTTCGGCTGGGCCGGCAACGGCTTCTACTACTCGCGCTACGACGCGCCCAAGGCCGGCGAGAACAGCCTGGCGGGCAAAAACGAGTTTCACAAAGTGTATTATCACCAGGTCGGCACCGCGCAAAGCACCGACCGACTGGTGTACGAAGACCCCAAAACGGCCCTCGGCTTCCGCATCGCCGACGTGACGGAGGACGAGCAATTCCTGGTCCTGAGCCTCACCGACGGCAAGGCCGACGGCAACCGCCTGCAAGTCCGCGACCTGACCGACGCGAAACAAGCCACCGTTTGGACGACCATCCTGCCGTCCTACGAATTTAATAATTCGGTGATTGGCACCACCGCCGGCCGGGTGCTGGTGTACACCAACTACAAGGCCCCGCGCTACCGCGTGGTGGCCATCGACCCCAAAAACCCCGCCGAAGCCAACTGGAAAATCCTCATCCCCGAAAGCAAAAACAAGCTCGAAAGCGTGAGCCAGGTTGGCGGCCGGCTCGTGGCCGATTACCTCGTGGACGCCAGCACCCAGGTGAAGGTGTTTGACGCGGCCGGCAAGTTTTTGCACGACGTGAAGCTGCCCGCCATCGGCACGGCCGGGGGCTTCGGGGGGAAGAAAACGGACCAGGCGGTGTACTACTCGTTCACGTCGTTCACCTACCCGACCACGATTTACAAGTACGACCTCGCCAGCAACGTGAGCACCGTGTTTCAGGCCCCGAAGGTGGACGTGAACCCGGCCGACTACGTGACCACGCAGGTGTTTTACCCCAGCAAGGACGGCACGAAAATCCCGATGTTCATCACCCACAAAAAAGGCGTGGCGCTGGACGGCAAGAACCCCACCTACCTCTACGCCTACGGCGGCTTCAACATCTCGCTCACCCCCGGCTTCAGCATCGCCCGGATGCTGTGGCTGGAGAACGGCGGCGTGCTGGCCATCCCCAACCTGCGCGGCGGCGGCGAGTACGGCGAAGACTGGCACAAGGCCGGCATGACCCCCAATAAGCAGAACGTCTTCAACGACTTCATCGCCGCCGCCGAGTACCTCAAAACCAACAAGTACACCGATGCCGACCACCTCGCCATCGCCGGCGGCTCGAACGGCGGCCTGCTCGTGGGCGCCACCATGACCCAGCGCCCCGACCTCTGCCGCGTGGCCCTGCCTGCCGTGGGCGTGATGGACATGCTGCGCTACCAAACCTTCACCATCGGCTGGAACTGGGCCCCCGAATACGGTACCGTGGCCGACAAAGGCCAGTTCGAGAGCTTGATAAAATACTCGCCCCTCCACAACCTACGCCCCGCCGCCTACCCCGCCACGATGGTCACCACCGCCGACCACGACGACCGCGTGGTGCCGGCCCACTCCTTCAAGTTCGCCGCCGCCCTGCAAGCCGCCAACACCGGCCCCCGCCCCCAGCTCATCCGCATCGACGTGAACGCCGGCCACGGCGCGGGCAAAAGCACGAAGCTGCAAATCCAGGAATGGGCCGACGTGTGGAGCTTTTGCTACGCCAGCATGGGCGTGGTGCCGATGGTGAGGTAGCGAAACGGTTTATGAAACGCTGGCTTTTGCTGTGTCTCATTTGCCTGCCGCTGGCTGTTCGCGCCCAAGCGCCGTGGCCGCGAAACGCGAAGAACGAAATTGAGTTTGTCGGCACGTTGCCGTGGCCGCAGAATGTCCAAACGGAAGCACAGCGCCGGGCTGCGGTGAGGTGCTGGTATGGGGAAAAACTGACCGACATGAAGGCATCGGATAATTACGGTCTGTCGTGGCAAGAATACCAGACGTGTTGCGGATTACCAGCTGATGCATACTTTCCTGACGAAAGGCCAGGAGGGTTTTATCGTCTCAGTTGCAGTTTGAAGCTTACACCAACCAAAACGGGGTTAGAATACCAGCTTTTTGATTTTATCTGGGCATATGGCGGACAGGATTGGAGAAACTTGTTGCTGTTGAAAGACGCATTGGCCCGGAAAGACAACACGCCGGAAGATTTGGCCTCACTGGCTGGGTTCCGAAGTCGCATAGCGAAGGTGCTGGCTGGTTGGTAACACTTGTCTTAAAAGAGCAACAACCTACGCCGTAAACTGAAACACCGGCGTTTGCGCGTAGCGCATGGGCTGCGGGCGCACGAATTGCTGGATTCCATTCACCGTGGCAAGGTCAAAAAAAGACTTGCCAACTTGCCGCAGGTGCTGGGCGTGTTGCAGCAGGTGATTGATGCGGCGGGCGGGGCAGCCGGCGTGGTTTTCGGCCCGCCGAACCCGGCCTGCGTCGTAACTTGCGGCCCGAAACTGCTTTGCACCCCCACATGAAAAAATCGTTGTTCCTGGTTGGCCTGTTGGCCGTTGCGTTGTCTTCGCTCACGCTCACGGCCTGCGGCCCCTCGGCCGGCGAGGCTGATGAGGACGTGGCGACCGCCCCCCTGCCGGCCCTGCCGCCCGCGCCCGACACTACCAAAGGGGCCAAACAGCCCGCCGCCTACCGCGAGCTAACCGCCCCCAACGCGACGGAAGACGTGAAGAAAATGCAGCCCCAAATGTAGGTTCTCGGGAACCTGCTAAATTATTATCTGAC
>JANXUO010000019.1 GCA_025356245.1 Hymenobacter sp. | reverse complement strand
GCCCGCAGGCCAGCAGCAACTTCAACATCAGCGGCAACGGCCTCATCGGCGGCAACGTGGGCGTGGGCACCACCACCCCCGCCCAGCGGCTGGACGTGACGGGCGGCAGCATCAAAATCAGCACCACCGGCCTGGGCTACGGCCTCATCTTCCCCGACGGCACCAAGCAGACCACCGCCGCCGCCACCGCAGCCGCCACCACGGCCAGCAACGGCCTGACCCGTACCGGCAATAACGTGGCCCTGGGCGGCACCGCCCTGGGCGCGGCCACCGACGTGCCCCTGGCCGGCAACAACCTCACCTTCTCCGGCACCGGCCGGGTGGGCATTGGGGGCAATGCGGCCCCCACCCAGGCCCTCGACGTGAGCGGCAACAGCGTGGTGAGCGGCACCAGCACCGTGGGCGGCCTGCTCACGGCCGGCGGCGGGGCCACCGTGGCCGGGGCCACCAACCTCAACACCGGCAGCAGCACCAGCGCCACCAACATTGGCACCGGCACCGGGGCCAACGCCGTGAGCATCGGCAACGGGGCGGGCACCGTGGCCCTGACGGGCGGCACCATCGGCCTGACGGGGGCCACCGCCGTGACGGGCAACGCCACGGTGAGCGGCACGGTGGGCATCGGCACCACGGCCCCCAACGCTTCGGCGGCGCTCGACGTAAGCAGCACCACCAAGGGGTTTTTGCCCCCGCGCATGACCCAGGCCCAGCGCGATGCCATCAACCCGGCCGCTACGGCGGCGGGCCTCATCGTCTTTAACACCACCACCGGGCTGCTCAACACCTGGGACGGCACCAAGTGGGTGGCTGCCCTGGGCGATACCACGCCGCCCGCCGTCTCAACGATAACCTTCGTTTACACCGGCGCGGCCCAAACTTATACCGTGCCGGCGGGCGTGACCAGCGTGGCAGTGGATATGGCTGGCGCGGCCGGTGGTCCCGACCCTGGGGGGAGTGCCGGGCAAGGCCGGGGCGGGCGGGTACAGGCCACACTGGCCGTGGTGCCCGGACAAGTATTAACCATTTACGTGGGCCAGGCCAGCACAAACCCTGTTGGTGGCTACAATGGCGGCGGCCAGGGGGATACGAATAATTTCGGCGGCGGCGGCGGCGGAGGGGCTTCGGATGTGCGTGTCGGCGGCACGGCCCTCAGCAACCGCGTACTGGTCGGCGGGGGCGGCGGTGGTGGGGGCGGTGACTATGGCGTCAATGGGGGGAGCGGTGGCGGCACCAGTGCGCAGAACGGGAGTGATTATCCTGGCGCCGCTGGCAGCGGGGGCAGGGGAGGTACTGCGGCGGCTGGCGGAGCCGGTGGTAGCAGCAATGGCTATACTGGCAGTGCTGGAACTTTGGGCAGCGGCGGCAATAGCAACTTTTATGGCGGCGGCGGCGGCGGCGGCTATTACGGCGGCGGGGGCGGGGCCTATGCTGGCAGCGGCGGCGGCGGCAGCTCGTATGCTGGCACCGGCACCAGCGCCATTACGCACACGCAGGGCTTCCGCAGTGGCAATGGCTACGTAAGCATCGGACTTGCCCCGCCTACTAATCAGCCTGCTCCCTATCTGGACGGCAGTAACATTTCGGGCGTAATCAAGAACCAAACCACCCAGCAGGCCAATGCCAATTTCAACATCAGCGGCAGCGGCACGGTGGGTGGCACCCTCACCGCCACCAACGCCGTGGTGACGACGGCCCTGACCGGCAACGGGGCCAGCATCGGTGTGGTGGGCGTGGGCATCCGGGCCGACGGCGGCCTGAACCTGGGCCAGAACACGAGCGGCAACAACATCTTTCTGGGCTACCTGGCGGGCCGGGTCGGTGTTACGGGCACCAACAACGTGGTCAGCGGCTACCAGGCGGGCACCAACCTGACATCGGGCTACCAGAACATCTTTAGCGGCTACCAGGCGGGTATCAATACCACCGTCGGGGCCGACAACGTGTTCAGCGGCTTCCAGGCGGGCCGCGACAACACGAGCGGGGCCAACAACATCTACCTGGGCACCTACAGCGGCTTGCTCACCACGACCGGCTACAACAACGTGGCCAGCGGCTACCAAAGCATCTTCACCAACACGACGGGCTACCACAACGTGTACCTGGGCTACCGCAGCGGCTACTACTCGGCCACGAGCAACAACGTGACGGCGGTGGGCGCCGGCAGCGGCCCGGCCAGCAACAGCAACAACATCACCAACGCCACGGCCCTGGGGGCCGACGTGGCCCTGACCACCAGCAATACCGTGGTGCTAGGCAACAACGCCAGTGTGGGCATCGGCACCACTGCCCCGGCCCAGAAGCTCGACGTGACGGGTGGCAGCATCAAAATCAGCACCACCGGCCTGGGCTACGGCCTCATCTTTCCCGACGGCACCAAGCAAACCACCGCCGCCGCCCCGGCCAACCTGACCGGCGACATCACCAGCACCGGCGCGGCCACCACCTACGCCAACGTGGTGCCCGCTACCAAAGGCGGCGCCGGCACCGTGAGCGGCCTGCTCAAGGCCAACGGCAGCGGCACGGTGAGCCAGGCCGTGGCCGGCACCGACTACCTGACCCCCACCGGCAGCGCGGCGGGCCTGAC
>JANXUO010000676.1 GCA_025356245.1 Hymenobacter sp. | reverse complement strand
CAATCCATTCTTCGCAGCTCAGGCCGGCTTGCGAGTACAGTTCCACGGCCCCTCGGAAGGTTTGGCTGACGAGTAGCTCGGCTTCGGCGGGGGCGAAACCCATTTGGGCGGCGGCGTCCATGAGGGCGCCCATGCAGTAATACACGTAGGCCGGGCCGCTGCCCGAGATGGCCGTGCTGGCGTCGATGGCGGCCTCGGTTTCCACATACACCGTTTTGCCGGTGGTGCTGAGCAGGTTTTGTACCTGCACCAGCTCGGCCCGGCTCACCTCGTCGGTGCTGGTGAAGGCCGTCATGCCCATGCCAATCTGGGCCGGCAGGTTGGGCATGGCCCGAATGACTTTGGGCGTGCCCAGGGCCGTGCGCAACGTCTCAATCCGCACCCCGGCCATGATGCTGAGCACGAGTTGCTGCGGCTGCACCAGCCCCGCCAGTTGCCCGAACAGCGCGGCCGAATCCTGCGGCTTCACGGCCAAGATGAGGATGTCGGCTCCCGGTACGCACTCGGCGGGTGTGCCCCAGGCCGTGCCGATTTCGTGGGCTGCCAACGCCGCCACCCGCTCCGGCGAGCGGGCCAGCAGGCGCAGGTCGAGCCGCGAGGTGATGTGGGCCCGCACGAAGCTGCGGGCGTAGGTGAGGCCCATGTTGCCGCCGCCGATGATAAGGATTTTCATGCTAAAAAACGTCTGTGTTTTTGAGTAAGTGCCTACGCCTTCCACACCCAGCCGCGCCGGTGCAGCGCCAGCAAAATAACCAGCCAAATGCCCAGGCACGCCGTCGCGCCCGCCAGCGAAGCCAGGTAAGGGTCGGCAAACCAGGGCGCAATGCCCCGCTGATACAAAAAGTCCTTCGCGCTCAACCCGCCAATGTGCGCCCGGTTAAGCGAGCGGGCCACGATGCTGGAACCGAAAAACGCCGCCAGGGCATTCACGCCCAGCGCCTGCCAGGGCCACGCCCAGCCGCGCACGCCCTGCCAGCCGCGCACGCCCTGCACGTCGCACAGCCAGTACAGGCCGCCTAGTAGCAGCGCGGCCAATCCCCCCGTCAGCAGCACATACGAGGGGCTCCACAGGGCCTTGTTGAGTGGAAACCAAGGGCTCCAGAGCAGGCCCGCTAGCACCAGCACTATGCCAGCGGCCCACAGCACCAGCGCCTTATGGCCAGGCTTGTGGCCAAGGTGGCGCAGCCACTGCCCGGCCAGCAGGCCCAGCACGGTGCTGCCCAGGGCGGGCAGGGTGCCCAGCAGCCCCTCGGGGTCCCAGGTGCGCGATTCTTTCCAGAGGTGGGCCTCGCCCAGCACCGTGCGGTCGAGCCAAGCCCCGAGGTTGGTGGCCGCACCCAGGTTGGCGGGGCCAACGCCCGGCACCGGCACCAGCTGCATGAGGGCGGCGTAGCCCAGCAGCAGGGCCAGCAGGGCCAGCACCTGCCCGCGCCAGGTGCTGTACAAAAACAGCGGCCCGGCCAGCCCGTACACCAACGCAATGCGCATCAGTACGCCCGGCAGGCGCAAGGTGGCCCATTCAAAATCGAGCCAGGTGGACGCGAAAAGCCCCAGCGCCGCCAGCACGGCAGCCCGCCGCAGCACGCCAGGCAAGGCTGCGCCGGGGGCTGTGGCCCGTGCCTTGGCCAGGGCATAGGCCACGCTCACGCCCACGATAAAGAGGAAAAACGGGAACACCAAATCGGCCAGCGTGCAGCCGTTCCAGTCGGCGTGGGCCAGGGCGGGGTAGCTATGGCCCCAGTCGCCGGGGTGGTTCACGAGCAGCATCAGCGCCACGGTGAGGCCCCGGAATACATCGAGCGAAAGCAGGCGGGGCTTGGGGTTCATAGGGCGAAAGTAGGAGCAAAAGGACGCGGACAGATTGTTTTGCTGCCCATCCACTAATTGCTCCCGTACCCAGCGCTACCGGCCGGGCAGTCCCGGCCGTATCTTCGTTCTGCAACTCAGCCGCCTGCCATGTCCGCCGTCATCTCCAGCCTCGCGCAACTCGACCCCAACGGCACTTACTCCTACGCCGATTACCTCACCTGGCAATTTACCGAGCTGGTGGAGCTGTTGCGGGGCAAAATAATGCGCCGCATGAGCGCGCCCACTGACCAGCACCAGGCGGTGGTGGGCGAGCTGTATCTGGCCATTGGTAATCACGTGCGGCGGCAGCCCTGCCAGGTGCGCGTGGCTCCCTACGACGTGCGCCTGGCTAAAAAAGGCACCACCTCCGACCAAGCCATTCACACCGTGGTGCAGCCCGACGTGTGCGTCATCTGCGACCCCGGCAAAATTGAGAAGCGGGGCTGCCTGGGCGCCCCCGACCTCGTGATTGAAGTAACCTCGCCCGGTACCGCCGTCCGCGACTGGAAGAGCAAATACGACCTCTACGAAGAGAGCGGGGTACTTGAATACTGGGTCGTATCGCCCACCGACCAAACCATCACGGCCTTCGTGCTGGCGCCCGACACCGCCCGCTACTGCCTCGTGGGCGAGTTTGCCGGCCCCGGCCCCGTGCCCTGCGCCACCTTGCCCGGCCTGGCCCTGGACTGGGGCAATATTTTTGAAGAAGACGCCAGGTAAACACGCCACCGCTGCCCAATTCATTTCCTGAACAGCGTCTTCGCTTGAAAGCCGCCGCCACAAAAAGATTGGAACCCTAAACAGCACCGCTTTTTGGAAAAGCTCACGCGCATTCAGCCTTCAACCCGCTAGCGCCGCCGGGCTGGGAGGAGTGCAAAACTTTGATTTTTGGGCACGCAAGCCTACTCCTTCCCCCCAAACAACCGGGCAAAGAACCCGCGCTTGCGCGGCTTTTCCTTGATTTTGACTTTGCCGGGCACGGCGGCCGTCGGTTGGGGCTCGCCCAGGCTGGCCGGGCGGGTGCCGGGGCGGGTGTTGGGGCCAAAGCCACCGGGCGGGGCGGCGGGCGTGGCAGCGGCCGAGGCGGGCCGGGGCGCGCGCACGGGTGCGGGGACCGGCGTTGCTTCGGCGGTCAGGGCCTGGGCCACCAGGGTTTCGGCGGGTTGCAGGCCGTTGGAAATGAGCCGCGTGGGGCGGCTCTCGTTGTGGAGGCGGTCCACGGCCGTGAGGTAGTAGGCGTAGGCCACCCCCGGCACGGCGGTGGTGTCGATGAACGCGCCGGGGTAGCCGGGGGCGGGCCGGGGCAGGGCCAGGATGCGGCGCGGGTCGTCGGGGGTGGGGGTTTCGGCGGCGGCAAAGCGGTAAAGCACGTAGTAGGCCGCCACGTCGCCGTCGGCGGCGGCGGGGCCGGGCTGCCAGTTCAGGGTCACATAGTGCGAGAGGCGGCGCAGCGTGAAGTTGGCCACCGGCGCGGGCGGCACAGCATCGAGCCAGGGCATGGGCGGCACCAGGGCCGGGTACTGAAACAGGTGCAGCCGCAGCGAATCAGTGGTTTTGAGCGGGTTGGTGAGCAACGACTTGGCCGAGAAGAACACGCTGCCTGGCGCCAGGCCGTCGTAGCTGCGGTTGAGGCGCACCTGGTTGGGCAGCTCGCGCGGGTTGCGCCAGGCGGTGTCGGAGCGGGTGCTTTCGAGCATCCGGTAAGTGCCGTGGCCGATGTAGAGGTGCCGCCCGTAGCGGTTGCGCGTCCACCACTCCAGCAGCGTGGCGTAGGGCACGAGCCGGAACCCGGTGCTCCAGTAGAGCTGCGGCACCACGTAGTCGATCCAGCCTTTTTGCAGCCACAGGCGCGTGTCGGCGTAGAGGGCCG
>JANXUO010000675.1 GCA_025356245.1 Hymenobacter sp. | reverse complement strand
GAATCCATTGGCGAATCATATCTTTGGACAGGACTTCCATTAAAATGCGGAAAAAGGAGTGTTGCAACTCAAATTTCGCGCTTTCTTGGGAGTCCTTTGACTTTCTAAACAGCTTCATTGTGGCAGCGGTGCCTATGATGGAATTTTGCGGGGCACATTCATTACTTACCAAAACCCGCACATGAGCCCTCGTTACACAATCTGGAGCCGCCGCTGGGCGGTGCTGCTGGGCGCCTGGCCCTGCTCGCAAACTGGCCCCGCACCGGGCAGGCGCAGCCCGTGGCCCTCAACCTGCAATTGTATCAGCAGGGCGCGGCCAATCCGGCATTCACCACCAACATTTTTACCACGGTGGCCGTGACGAAGTACGGGCTGGTATGGGCCGGTACGCTCTACCAAGGCTTCTACCGCCTCGATACGCGGGCGGCCACTCCGCAGTGGGTGCGAATGCCGCAGTTGACCCAGGAGGGCATCCGCGACATCAAGCCCGACCGCCGGGGCGGGGTGTGGATAGCTCAAACCGGCTTGTCTGGGTCGATGAACGGCTCGAACAGCATCGTCGGGGGTATGGACTACTACGACAGCCTCGGCGTGTACGGCCGGCACTACGGCCACTTGGGCACTGCCGGCAACCTGCAAACCCGCGCCGCCCGTAGCACCTACGTGGCCCCTGACCGGAAAGTGTGGGTGGCCAACGCCGCGACCCTGACCGGGGGCGTGACGAACAGGGGCGGGGCCAGTACGTTTCAGGAAGGCGCTACCCAATTTATGCCCTTCGGGTCGGTCGATATTCCCGGTGCGGATGTGTCGTGCCAGGCCGTGAGCGGGGGTGGCACTACGCCACAAGTGTGGGTGGCAATGACCCGCAGTTGCTACGTGAACGGCACTACCTGCTTCTCGACCCGGCTGGTGCGGTTTTCGGCCGCCGGCACTTTCTTGGGCTTTTTCGATAACACCAACTCGCCGCTGCCCATCAGCGTTGCTTCGGCCACCATTCAGGTGCGGGCCATTCATTTTGACGATTACAACCGTGCGTGGGTGGGGCTGAACAACGGCACGTTCGGGGTATTCGATTTGGTGCTTAACCGCTGGACTTACCACACCAATGCGACGCTGGCACCCGCTGGGTCGGCCATCAATGCCAACGCCATTAGTTCGGATGCGCGGGGGAATGTGTATATCGGCACCTCGGCGGGGCTGTTGGTTTATCAGGGTGGAACCGATGTGGCGCTGCCTGCTTCTTATACCCGCTACACCACGGCCAGCGGCTTGCCCTCCGATAACGTAACCGGCATTGCGGTGGTGCCGGGGGCATCGCAGGTGTGGCTGAGTACCAGTGCGGGCCTTGCCCGTTGGAGCCAGGAAGCCTGGGAAGCGTACCATTTGGCCAAGCCGCGGCAGTACATCGAACGCTACAACCTGGATGCGTCGGTGACCGGTCAGGTGCGGGTGGCGGCCGATAATTCGGAAACGACGCTTTTCCGAATCAGTGTGCCGAACGTGGCCAACCTGCGCCTGCGCTTACGCGAAAACCCCCAGAACATTGCCACCGGCACCGTAGCCGACGCCACGGGCTTCCTGACGGCCGTCACTAGCGTAGCGCTCTCGGCTGCCGATTTGTGGGCCGTGTACCGGCATCCGGCTTTTGTGGATTCGGTGGGCAGCTACAACACCTTGCACCTAGAGCTATACGAGAACTTCGGCTCAAATCGGGTGGTCCGCTCCTACAAGGTACGCATTGTGCGGCCGCCGCTGCTGCTGCTGCACGGGTTATGGTCGAAGGGGGCCGATGCCTTTCCCGGCCTGAAATCGTATCTGGTGACCAACAGGGTATACGAGTCGGAGGACCTAATTTACTTTGGAGATTACATGGCTGACCGGTCTCTTGCAACCACCACCCACCAGGTACGGCGGCAAAAAGATGCTTTGCTTACCCGCGCCATCAGCAACGGGGTATCGGCGGGCCGGGTAGATATTATCGGGCACAGCATGGGCGGACTGGTAAGTCGAAACTACATCCAAAGCGGCATTTACGCCGACGACGTGAACCGCCTCATTACACTCAATACGCCGCACAGCGGTAGCCCGCTGCCCAACATTGTGCGCAACTTCTATCCATGGGTCAAGAATACGATGAATTTTTTCGGCTTCAACCCCTACGGTGGAGCACTGAATAACTTGAGCCTTAAAGATTCGGCAATTAACCTGCTCAACGCCGGCATCGCCAATCACCGCAGTGTGCCGGTACACGCCATCACTACTACGAAGCTTGTGAACCTGCCAAGCGCCAAAAGCCTGCTCAACGCCCGACTGGGATATCCCGGTTTAGTGCTGGGCTGTGCCGCTCTCCAGTACGCAGCCGCCCAACCGAGTAACGACTTCCTGCGGAATAGGGTTTTTCGTGACGAAAATGACCTGATTGTGGGCTTAGTCAGCCAAAAAGGCGGGTTGAGCGATGTACCCGTGCCCGACCAGTCGCATATTGCTTCGGCGGGCAATCCGGCCGTGCAAGCGCGTATCCAAGCGCTGTTGCGCGAGAACCCGCGCAACAGTCCCAATTTTTCCACCACCGGCTTTACGCCGGCACCACCGGCAAATGTTGGCAGCGACTTTGAACGCCAGATTACTGGCCCGCAGGAAGCGGCAACACCATCAGAATCGACAACCACTGACGGCGGGATGACCAGCCCGCAGGCTCGTCTGTCTGCCAACCTGCGCATCACTTCCCCGACTGCCAATGCAGCCTTGCCCGACGCCGACAGCATTCGGGTGGTCGTGACGGCCGATGCCAATGTAACCGACATCATTTTATTATGTGGCGGTGCCGGCAGTACCGATTTGGGAACCCGGCTATTGAGCGCGGCGGGCGGCTCGGCATACGTGTCCGTGCCGCGCGGCCTACTGGGACGAATAAAACTGGCTGCAATGGCATTCGTCGGCAGCCAACTGGTACGGATTGATACCCTGAGTGTGCAGCGCACTACGGCTTCAGCGCTGCAAACGGTGCGGGTAGAGCCGGAAGGATTTTACGTGTCGCAAGGCGACAGCACCCAACTGCAATTGACGGCAGCATACGCCAACGGACGTACCTACAACATCACCGGAGGAAATGGGGTGAGCTTTGCCTTTCAACGTAACCAAGCCCGTATCACCCGCACCCGTCAGTTATTGGGTCTGACCGTGGGTACTGATTCGCTTCGGGTGAGCTATGGTGGTCGCAGCCACACCGTGGCTGTGCAGGTGAGAGCAGCCGTACTGGTGGTTCCGCTGCCCGTTACCACCTGGACGGGTACTGCCAGCACCGACTGGTTTGCGGCCGCCAACTGGAGTGCCGGGGTGCCTACGGCTGATTACGACGTGGTGCTACCCACCGGCCGCTCTCGCTACCCGGTGCTGCCTGCTACACTAGCAACTCCTACAGCAGCCCCGGTGCTGGCCGTTGCCAATGGCCTGACGCTGCAAGCGGGCAGCAGCCTGACGCTACAGGGCAGCTCGCTGTACCTGTACGGCAACCTGACCACCACCGGCGGCACCCTGAATGCGAGCACCGGCACCGTGGGCTTGCTCGGCGAGCGCACCCAAACGGTGGGCGGCACCGTGCCGCTGCGCTTCGCTCACCTCACCGTGGGCACGGCTGGGGCCACCCTGGCCGGGGCTGTGGAAATAGCCGCCACCCTGCGCCTCGAAGGCAACCTGACCACCAACGGCCGGGTCCTTACCCTGCTTTCCGATGCGGCCGGCACTGCCCTTGTGGTGAACGAAGGCCCCGCCGTGGTGCGCGGTGATGTGACCGTGCAACGCTATTTAGCCCCCGGCGCTACGGGCATCGGCCCGGCTTACCGGCTGCTGGCTGCCCCCGTGGGCACCGCCACTGTGGCCCGCTTGGGCACCGCCGCCACCCCGCCCGTGGTGAATCCGGTTTATAACACGGCTGCTAATCCGGCCGCCACGCTGCCTTATCCCACGGCCTTCGCCTACAACGAGCTGCGCCTGAGCGGCACCCCGCCCGCCGCCACGGCAGCCTTCGACCGGGGCTGGGAATCGCCGGCGGCGCTGACTACGGCCTTGGTGCCGGGCCGGGGCTACCGGGTGCAAGGCACGCCGGCCACGCTCGCTTTCACCGGCCCGTTGCACAGCGGTCCGATGGACCTGCCGCTCACACGGGGCACCTCAGTGAATGCCGGTTGGCATCTGCTGGGCAACCCCTACGCTGCGCCCCTGAACTGGAACGAAGTGGTGCTGCCCATTGGCTTCGACCAAGCCCTGTACAGTTACGCGGCCAGCAGCGCCACCACTGGCGGCTACGGCAGCTTCGTGAACGGCATCGGCCTGCCTGGTTCGCACATCGTAGGCAGCGGGCAGGGCTTCCTGGTGCGGGTAAGCCCCGGCAGCGCTGCCGCGCGCTTTGCCTTCAGCAACGATGCCCGCCTGACCAGCGCCGCCGTGCCGCCCCTGGCTCCCGCTACCGATGCCCGCCCTGTGGTGCAACTTGCCCTGCAAGGGGCCGGGCCCACCATCGACGCACTGTTTGTTTACGCGCAGACCGCCGCCACCGCCGGGCGCGACCCACTCTACGATGCAGTTAAGCTGCCCAACTCGCACGGCCTGAACTTAGGGGCCATCGCCACTACAGGAGAAGCGCTAGCCATCAGTGCGCTATCGGCCGTAAGTGCCGGCACTGTTGTGCCCCTCACGGTGGCCGTAGCCGCCGCCGGTACCTACACATTGCGTGCCGAGCAATTGTTGCGCCTGCCCGCTGGCCTCACGGCGCTGCTGACCGATGCCACTACCGGCCAAAGCTACGACCTGCGGGTGCGGCCCACCTACTCATTTACCCTCACCCCGGCGCAGGCGGCCCAGCCGCTCACTGGCCGCTTCTCGTTGCGCTTTGGATTGGCCTCTGCCGTGCGCACCTGGGCCAACAATGATGTGCAACTCTTCCCAAACCCCGCCCAAACCCAGGTAACGGTGACTGTGCCCGCCGTGGCCGGCGCTACCCAAGTGCGGGCCACGCTGTTCACGGTGCTAGGGCAGGCTGTGCGCGAGCAAAAGGCGGCGCTGCCGGCGGCTGGCGGGCGCCTGCAATTTCCTACCACTGGTCTGCCAGCCGGCGTGTACTTGTTGCGCCTGCAAGCCGGCACAGCCCAAGCCACACGGCGGCTGGTGGTGGAGTAACCCAACGCTAAATACTTGTCAGTAAGCCCCCGGTGCGCCAGCGCTGGGGGCTTACTGCGTCATCCGTCGGTGCTTGTAGTCCCGACCTGCCCGCCGTGCATGAAATTTAGCAGACACTCGTCAACTGCGCGTTCACTGGCTGTCACAGGCGCTAAACTCGCGCTAGCTTATTGGCCAGCCGCTACCGCGCCAACCCATTCAACTCGCGCTTCCACCGCTGCCACTCCGGCAGCAGCCGCGTTTGCAGCGCATAAAACCGGGCCGAGTGGTCGGGCACCAGCAGGTGGCAGCACTCGTGCAGTAGCACGTAGTCGAGACATCCAGGGGCGGCGCGCACCAGTTCGGGCGAGAGGCGGATGCGGCCCGAGCGCGGCGTACAGCTGCCCCAGCGGGTCCGCATGGCCCGCGCCAGCAGGGTGGGCTGGGGCAAGCCAAACTCGGCAAACAGCGGCCACACCCGCGCCAAGCTGGCGGCAAACAGTGCCGGGGCCTGGGCCGCGTACCAGGCCGTAAGCAGCGCCTCAGCCTGGGCCAGCGTGGGCGTATCGGGGGTGCTGACGATGATTTCGCCCGCCGCCAGAACCACGGCCGGGGCGGGGCCGGGGGCAAATTGCAGCGCATATGCGGCTCCCTCCAACAAGTGCGTGCTACCCGCCCCGTAGCTGCGCGGCACCAGTCGCCCCGTGGCCACCCGCTGCCGAAAGGCGGTTTGGTGGTGCAAAATCCAGTCGGCTTTTTTCAGCACTTGCTGCTGCACCCAGGCCCGGGAAGTACCCGCCGGGGCCGCCACCCGCACCGTGCCATCGGGCCGCACCTGGAAGCCAATGCTGCGCCGCGCCCGAAACGCGAGGTGGTAGTCGATGAGGTGCGGGCCGTAGGTGAGGGTTTCGAGGGTGGGCATGGCCCGGCAAAGGTAAGTTAGGTGTTAGGACTTAGGTGAATTGACTGGCTAGTTTGGTGTACACTTCGCCCTTGCGATTGGCCCCACGAGAGCGAAGTGTACACCAAATTAGCCAGTCAATTCAGTCGTCGCTCTTCCACAAGAGCGCAATATTCCCCAATTTCCACTACCTTCCCGCCGTAATTATCAAAATACCTTATGGCCCAACAGTTACTCGCTATTTTAGCTTTGTTGCCACTCGCCCTGCTGTCGCCAACAGTCCGTGCTCAAGGCAACGGCCCCGGCGTGGGCGGTGCCCGCGCCGCTGCCTTGGGCAACGCCTCGGTAGCGCTGGCCGGGGCCGACGTGTGGGCCGTCAACAACAACGCCGCTGCCCTCGGCGACCTGCGCCGCCCCACGGCGGGCGGGTACGCCGAAAACCGCTATTTTTCGGCTGCCCTTAACGTAGCAGCGCTGGCCTTGGCCCTGCCGTTGGGCGTGCCCGGTGGCGCTGCCGAAACAGGTGCTGCGGGGCCGCTCGATGCGGGCGTGGCTCCGGCCGGGGCCGCGCCTTCGGCCGCCGCGGTGGCTGCCGCTTTGCCCCGCTACGGCACCGTGGCCTTCGAGGCCCGGCGCTTTGGTGGCAGCCTCTACAACGAAACGCGGGTGGGCGTGGGCTACGGCTACCGGCTGGGCCAAATCAGCGTGGGCGGGCGGGTCGATGCGTTGCAAATCAGCATCGAAGGGCTGGGCAGCCGGCGGGTGCTGCTGGCTTCGCTGGGCGGGCAGGCCGAGCTGGTGCCGGGCAGGCTCACCTTCGGCGCCAGCCTCTACAACCTCAACCAGGCGCGCGTGGCCAGCTACCAGAACGAGCGGGTGCCCACCGTGTTGCGGGCCGGGCTGGCCTACCGCCCCAGCCGCCAGGTGCTGCTGCTCGTCGAAACCGAAAAAGATGTGGAGCGCGACGCCGGCTTCAGGGCCGGGCTGGAATACTGCCCGGTGCCGCTGCTGGCCGCCCGCCTGGGCCTGGCTACCGGCAGCGAGCAGGTGAGTGCGGGCCTGGGGTTGCGCCTCGGCGATTTCGGGCTCGATTACGCCGCCGCGTACCAGCAGGCGTTGGGCTTCAGCCAGCACTTGAGCGTAGCCAAAACCTGGGGCGCACGGTGATGGGCGCACTGTTTAACTATTTTGCAAACAATGCTTTGGTCGGTAGTCTGCTGCTGCTAGGTGTGCTGGCGGCGCAGGCTCCGGCCGCGGCCCAAGACTACCAGCGCCGCCCGCCCGACCTCGACCGTCTCACGCAGGAGCTATTTGCCGAAATTCAGTCCGACGAGGTGCCGTTTGAAGACCTCTACGAAACGCTGCTGCAATACTACCAGACGCCCCTCAACCTCAACACCGCCAACCGCGAAGACCTGCGGGCGCTGCTGCTGCTCTCCGAAAACCAGATAACCACCCTGCTCCAGCACCGCCAGCGCAACGGCGAACTGCTGAGTGTGTACGAGTTGCAAAGTATCAACGGCTTCGATTTGCGCACGATTTACCGCATCCTGCCTTTCGTGACGGTGCAAAGTCCCGACGCCAACGCCGTGCGCGGCAGTCTCTGGCAACGCATCAAGCACGAGGATAATAACGCACTTTTTCTGCGCTACGAGCGGGTGCTGCAAGTTCGCAAGGGCTACGCCGCACCCGACACCTTCCAGGGCCGCCCCACCACCCGCTACCTGGGCTCGCCCGACAAAGTGGTGCTGCGCTTCCGCACCAGCCACACCAAGGATTTCAGCCTGGGCTTTACACTGGAAAAGGACGCGGGCGAGCCGCTGGTGTACGACGCCGGGCGCGGGCAGTTCGGGGCCGATTACGTGTCGGCGCACTTGGTGGTGCAGGAGCGCGGGCGGCTCAAAACGATGGCCCTGGGCGACTACCAGCTGCAATTCGGTCAGGGGCTGCTGCTCTCGTCGGGCTTTGGGGTGGGCAAGGGGGCCGAAACCATCACCACGCTGCGGCGCTCGTCGGTGGGCATCCGGGCGTATTCGTCGCTGCTCGAAAACACGTTTTTTCGGGGCGCGGCGGCTACTTACCAGCTCGCCCCGCGCTGGCTGGCCACGGGCTTTGCCTCGCACAAGAACGTGGATGCCAACTTGCAGCAAAGCACCGACTCGCTGGCCGAGTTCGACGAGTTTACGTCGGGGCTGCTTTACACCGGCTTTCACCGCACGGCTGCCGAAATCAACAACCGCCACCGCCTGGCCGAAACCGTGAGCGGCGGCCACCTGGGCTACACCAGCGCCAACGGCAACCTCAGCCTGGGCGGCCTGGCCGTGGCCACGCACTACGGCACCGCCCTGCTCAAGCGCCCCGAGCCCTACAACCGCTTCGAGTTCAGTGGCAAAGACAACCTGGCCCTGGGCCTGCACTACAGCTACGTGTGGCGCAACCTGCTGCTCTTCGGCGAGACTGCCCGCAGCAGCGGCGGCGGCCTGGGTACCACCAACGGCCTGCTGGCCAGCCTGGGGCCAACGGTAGATGCCGCCGTGCTGATTCGTCACTACGACCCCACGTTTCATACCCTCTACGGCAACGCTTTCTCGGAAAACACCCGCAACATCAACGAAACCGGCGTGTATTTCGGGCTGAAAGTGCGCCCCCGGCCGCGCTGGGAAATAGCCGCTTACTACGACCAATACCTCTTTCCGTGGCTGCGCTACCGCACCGCCGCGCCCACCGACGGCCACGATGCGCTGCTGCGCGTGTCGTTCGCGCCCAGCAAAACCAGCATCCTCTACGCCCAATTCCGGCAGCGCCTCAAGCCCCGCGACCTGCCCACCGACGTGGCCCGCCCCGTGCCGCTGCCCGGCGAGCTGCTCCGCCAAAGCCTGCTCGTGTACCTCAGCACCCAGCCCACGCCCGCCCTCGAGCTGCGCACCCGCCTGCAAGCCAGCCGACTGCGCCTCGATGACGGCCTGGCCTGGCGCTCGGGCTACGTGCTGGCCCAGGACGTGGGCGTGCAGGCCAGCCGCCGCCTCAAGCTCAGTGCCCGCTACGCGCTGTTTGATGCCGACGACTACGACTCGCGGCAGTACGTGTTCGAGCAGGACGTGCTGCTGGCCGTGTCGGTGCCCGTGCTCTACGGCCAGGGCACCCGCGCCTACGCCCTGGCCGAAATCCGCTGCGCCAAAAACCTGACCCTCTGGCTACGCTACGCCGAAACCCGCTACCGCCACCAGCCCACCGTCGGCACCGGCCTGGAGGAAATCGAGGGCCGGGTGCGAAGCGAAGTGAAGGCCCAGGTGCGGTATAAGTTTTAGTAGCGCGAAATTCTGTTTCGCGTCGCCGGAACGGCGAATGACTCGCGTACGCGAAGTGCCGCCGACCGCAGCTTGCTCCGCAACGCGCTGCGCCCTAAACGCGAGCCAGCCACCGCTACTGCCTCATTCCAACGCCAGGCTGCCTGCTCCCACCACGTAATGCGACCCCGTTTCCTGCACCAGCACCACGGCCCGCAGGTTTTCGGGCTTCCAACCGGCTTGCAAATCGAGGGGCACCGTGGCCGCGAAAGTACCGTCGGCCCCTATGTGGCCCAACGGGCGCAGGGTCCGCACCACGGCCGCGTGACGGAGCAGCCGCCCGGCGTTTTCGCCGCGCCCCACTTGCGACGCCAGGCCATTTTCGGCCAGGGCCAGGGTCACGTCCGCCGCCTTGGTGCCGGGGGGCAGGTGGCTTACCTGCACGCTCAGGCCGCCGTTGGGGGCACGGGCCAGGGCCACGGTAGCTTGCGGCGCTTTGGCGGCCTTGGCGATGGTGGTGGCCAGGGCATTACGCTGGCTGCCCACTAGCTCGTAGCGGCCGTTCACCACGGCTTGGGGCGTGTAGCTGCCCGTGCCGAAACCCGCCGCGTACCAGCGCTGCCGCTCAGTGTAAGCGGGGGCCGAGTACAAGTCTTTCCAACCCAGCCGGTTCCAGTAATCGACGTGATGCCCCAGGGCGACGACCTCCACGCCGGACACCGACTGCGCCGCCGCCAGCTCGCGCAACGCCGCATCGGCCGCCGGGCACGAGGAGCAGCCCTCCGAAGTAAATAGTTCGACCACCACCACCGGCACCGGCCCGGCTGCCGGTGCTGACCGCCGCGCAATCAGGGTAGCGCCCATAACTGCCAGTATCGCAGGTAGCAAAAAAATCAACAAACGATTCATGGCAGTAAAAATTAGGGTGAAAATGAACGCGCCCGCCCCTGTGCCCGCCCGGCTGCGGGGCCTGACGGCCAAGGCCCGACGGCCTTGCATTCGGACCCAAAAAATTGTCCGGCGGCGCTGGCAAGCATTTCCCCTCGGGCCGTGTTTCGCGCTGGCCCCTGCTAACTTGCTGCCTCATTCTACTGCCGCCATGCCCTTGCCGCTTCTGCCCGAAACCCCGCTGCCTGCCCCCCAGCAGTGGCCCGCCCGGTTCGGCGACGAGCTCTACCGCTTTGCCCTGGGCCGCGTGTCCGACGCCGACACGGCCGGCGAGCTGGTGCAGGAAACCTTCGTCAGTGCCCTCGAGTCGTTGGCGGGTTTCCGGGGGCAGGCTTCGGAGCGCACCTGGCTGTTTGTTATCCTGAAGCGTAAAATCATTGATTATTACCGCCGCCAGGCCCGCTCGCCGTTCGTAGCGCTGCCCCTTGCGCCCGAGCAAGGCCCGGAAGCCGAGTTTTTTCGGCCATCCGACGGCCACTGGCAAGACGGCCAGGGGCCCCAGCCCTGGGACGTAGGTGCCGACGAAGGCCGGGGCGACGTGGCCCTCGAACAGCAAGAGTTTCAGCACATCCTGCGGGCCTGCCAGCAGCGCCTCACGCCCCAGCAGCAGGCCGTGTTCGCGCTGCGCTTCGTCGAAGAGCTTTCGGCCGAAGACATTTGTCAGGAACTCAACCTCACGCCGTCCAACTACTGGGTCATCGTGCACCGGGCCAAGCTGTACCTGCGCCGCTGCCTCGAAAAAAACTGGTTCCAGCCTCCTGCGGCGTAACGCGGGTTCGCAGTCTGCGCACAGCGCGGTCACAGTCAATTACGAACAGCGCGGTCACAGTCAATTACGAAAAGCCCTACCAGTCAATATGTCCCTGTTATCTCCGCTATTCAACTGCCAGCAAGCCACCTTACTCATCGAGCGGCGGGCCGACGCCGCTCTGCCCTTCAAAACCAAGGTGCAACTTTGGGCGCACCTGCACTTGTGCCCGTACTGCAAGCGCTACGCCTTTCAGAGCAAATACATTGCTCGGCAGGCATTGGCCTTGGCCGCCCCATTCCCCACTGGGGATGGGCTGCCGCCTGCCGTCCGCGCCCGCCTGCAAACGCTGGTCGATGCCCACGGAGCAGGCACCGGGGTCCTATAGGTTGCACATCGGTTGCCGTGCGCCAGTCGGC
The DNA here is from genome assembly GCA_025356245.1 of Hymenobacter sp. Classification (GTDB taxonomy): domain Bacteria; phylum Bacteroidota; class Bacteroidia; order Cytophagales; family Hymenobacteraceae; genus Hymenobacter. Next base: position 3,003 of record JANXUO010000675.1, on the reverse strand, counting down.
CTGCATTATGTCGGTGTAGATGGTCTATACCTCGTCATTCACGTCGGGTTATGCAAGAGCGTATTCCTTCAAGGTATTACGGGATAGAATTCGCACGGCAGTTTTTGGGGGGCAGTGAAAAGAATGGCTCACGGCAGCCCCGCTTGACATCGTGTAAGCCACACCCAATTTACCGAAGATAAAAACTACCGATACCCCGCCGCCTGCAACGCAAACAGCTCGGCGTAGCGCCCGCCTTTGGCGAGCAGTGCTTCGTGCGAGCCAATCTCGACGAACTGCCCATTCTCAATGACCAAAATGCGGTTGGCCATGCGTACCGTGCTGAAGCGGTGGGAGATGAGGACGGCCGTTTTGCCCCGCGTTAGCTCCGCGAAGCGTTGGAACACTTCGTGCTCGGCGCGGGCGTCGAGGGCGGCGGTGGGCTCGTCGAGGATGAGGAGCTGGGCGTCGCGCATGTAGGCGCGGCCCAGGGCTATTTTCTGCCACTCGCCGCCGCTCAGGTCCACGCCGCCGGCAAAGCGGCGGCCAATCATCTGGTCGTAGCCGCCGGGCAGCTTGGCGATGACGGTGTCGGCCAGGCTCTGGGCGGCGGCCGTTTCGATGCGCGGCCGGTTGTTGCGCTCTTCGATGCGGCCCACGGCCAGGTTTTGGCCCGCCGGCAGTTGGAAACGCACAAAATCCTGGAAGATGACCCCGATTTCCTGGCGCAGCTCGGCCGGGTCGTATTCGCGCAGGTCGTGGCCATCGAGCAGGATGCGGCCCTCGGTGGGGTCGTAGAGGCGGGCCAACAGCTTGACCAGCGTAGTTTTGCCCGCACCGTTTTCGCCCACCAGCGCCAATTTCTCGCCCGCTTCGAGGGTGAAGGAAAGGTTGCGAATGGCCCATTTTGTGCCATTTTTGTACTGGAACCCGACTTTTTCAAACTCAAACCCTTGCCGAATGGGCTGGGGGAAGGGCCGCAGCCGCGCCGCCTCGGGCGTGCCCGCTTCGGGCCGCACAATGCGGGGTCGCAGGGCAAAGAAATCGAAAAAATCCTGCAAGTACAACGCCCCGTCGGCCACCGAGCTGAAGCGGCTCAGGATGCCCTCCAGCAGCCCCCGCAGTCGGGCAAACGAGCCGGCCAGAAACGTGAGCTGCCCCAGCGAAATCTGCCCCGCCACGGTGCGGGCGATGATGTACACGTAGGCCCCGTAGTAGCCTGCCGCGCCCACCGCCGCGAAGAGCGTGCCCCAGCCAGCGCGGCGCAGCACGAGGGTTTTATTCTGCCGGTAAAAGTCGTCGGACAGCTCCCGGAAGCGGCCGATGAGGAAATTGGAGAGGCCGAAAATCTTGACTTCCTTGGCCGTTTCGTCGGAGGCCCCGGTTTGGCGCAGGTAATCTAGCTCGCGCCTTTCGGGCGTCCAGGAATGCGAGAGCGAGTAGCTGCGTTCGTTGAAGTGGCTTTCGCCGAGGAACGCTGGCACCACGGCCAGCAGCAGCAGCCCCAGCAGCCAGGGCTGGAAGGCCACCAGCCCACCGGCCAGCAACACAAGCGTCACGGCATCTTGGCCCTGGGCCAGCACCTGGCTCATGAGCACGGTGCGCGAGAGGGTTTGCCGCCGCGCCCGCTCCAGCTTGTCGTAAAACTGGCTGTCCTCGAACTGGTCCAGGTCCAGCTCCGCCGCGTGCGCCATGAGGCGGATGGACGACTGGTTGGCAAACAAGTCGCCGAGCAGCGAGTCGAGCAGGGCCACGCCGCGCCCCAGCGCGTCGGCCAGCAGCACGAGGCCAAACTCCAGCGCCACCAGCGTGAGCAGGGGCGCGAGCTGCCGCTCGGCCGCCGGCCGCCGCGTAAGCGCCACCACACCATCGACGATGAGCTTGCCCACGTAGAGCGTGGCCAGCGGCAGCCCCGCCCGCAACAGCCGCAGCGCCACGTTGGCCAGCGCCAGCGCCGGACTGGTGCGCCAGATGAGTTTCAGGAAGGCCGGTAGATTTTTTAGCGCCGATACCCGCTCACGCACGCTCACGGCGGGCTTGTCGGGGTTGGTGGGCCGCTTGGCAGAGATGGATTTGAGGAAGTTGAGCATCGGCCTGGCCGGGGCAAGGTTGGGGCCGGAAGGAGCGGGGCGGCCGTTTTGGCAGGGGCGGAAGAGGGTGTTTGCTCAAGGAACGCCATCGAACCGACCGCCGTATCTTTGCTAAAACCCAATGTTTTGCTCTCACGGCACTCCTTAATATGACCACCATCACTTCCCTTTCGCAACTCGACCCTAACGGCTCCTACACCTACGCCGATTACCTGACGTGGAGGTTTGAGGAGTTTGTGGAGTTGATAAAGGGCAAAGTGTTGCGACCCATGGCTGGGGCTAGTCGGCGGCATCAGAACTTATCAAAGCGCTTGGGCTACGCGGTCGAAACACAGTTGCGGCACAGTCCGTGCGAAATGTATTTTGCCCCCTTCGACGTGCGTCTGACGCGCAACGTAGGTGCCGGCGATAATCAGGTACAGTCAGTTGTGCAACCCGATATCTTCGTGGTGTGCGACCCTGCCAAACTTGATGAGCGCGGCTGCCTGGGTGCTCCCGACTGGATTGTCGAAATTGCCGCACCCGGCAACCTCAAGCACGACACCCGCACCAAGTACGACCTCTACGAGGATAATGGGGTGCGCTAGTATTGGATAGTTTTCCCCGGCGAGAAGACCGTGCTGGCTCACTTGCTGGACGAAAACGGCCGCTACCAGGTGACGGGCGAGTATGCCGAACCCGGCCCCATGCCCGTGGCCGCAGTGCCCGGCTTGGCCGTGGAGTGGGCCGAGGTATTCGACGGGGTGGTGTAACGGATGATTCTGGTCGTAGTGGCGCATACTGGCCGCGTACTGGCGCGAGTTTAGGCGCAGCCGTAACTCGTGCCCACCTTGGCCGGGAGGCTGTGCCTCCCTGCTGCGAAGCGGCAAGCTCGCGTAGGAGTGCCCGTGCGGTCGTTTTCGGGCAAGATGTTGTGGCGCGAGCTTGCCGCTGG
>JANXUO010000337.1 GCA_025356245.1 Hymenobacter sp. | reverse complement strand
GGAGAGCGCGGGCGCGTCGAGTGGCGAAAAGGGGTCCAGTCGTGGTGAGCCCCTCGTGGAAGTGGCCGCTCGCGCTGCTGATGGTAATTCTCCCCGCCCAGGCCGGCCCGCTGGACGCCGCGTCGCTGCCCGCCGAGCAGCGCGAAAACTTCGAGACGTTTCGCGTGCGCTGCAGCAAGTGCCACACCCTCGACAAACCGTACAACGCGCACCTCAGCCCCGATGGCTGGCGCCGCATCGGTCAGGAATTCCAAAAACGGCCGCCGTACGGGTTCCACGTACACAATATCGTTGGGTTCCATTTGCAGGTTGGCCCGGCGCATACCGGCCAATGTTGTTAGGTCGATTTGCTCTACCTGCGGGTTCTTTAGGTCGCCGCGGATGATACGAATGTTGTTGGCCTTGCCGCCGTAGCGATACAATCCGGTACCACCGGTGCTGCCGGTGCTGCCGTCGATGCCCCCCGCCAAGGCCAGCACCTCAAGCAGGTTCATGTTATCGTTTTCGAGCGATATAACCTTGCCGCCAGGCGCGCCCAGCAGTATTACCCGATTGTTAGTGATGTGTGTGGTAACGAACACATCTTTATAAAAAATTTCGTAGCTGATTTTTAGTACGCTGTCGGCCTGCAACAACGATAGGTTATTGACGTTCACTCGGTTCACCATTGGAAGCGTCACCGTGCCGTCGGCCTGCACCAGAAACTCTGAGCCGCCGGTGCTGCTGCCTGCACCCTGGCCGGTATTACGGGTTGCACTACCGCCTGCGCCCGAAGCTTGTCCCCGGCTGCCCGCGCCGCCGCGCACCGCCCCGGCCGGCGAGCCAAACTGCAATTCCCCGTTGGGGTCGAGAATGCGTTCGCCCTTGTTGGTGTACACCCGCACGTCGAGGTAGTCGTTGGGCTGGATACGGTAGTTCTTGGCAGTGCGGTTTACCGCGGCCCGCAACTTCGCGGTGTCGATGCGGTTGCCCTTGTCATCGGTTAGCTGAAACATAACCCGTTGCCGGGCGTAGCGCGAAGAGGCACACGAAGAAAACAGCCAGCCGGCTACCACCAAGCACAAAGTCAGCCTGCCTAGGCGCAAAAGATTAAAAGATGCCATGAAGGCCAAGAATGCTGTAGTGAAACTTCTAAAAACGCCGCACCAATGCGAAATGATGGGGTGCGGCGGCGGACAAATGCCCCCAAAAAGCCTCAAAAGTACTCATTTTACGGCGCCCAGCCGTCAAGTGCTTGCTCCGTGACCCGTTTAGTCCGTCATTTTGTGCGATATAAATCGTACTTTTGTAACCTCAAATTGCCCCGGCGAACCTTTGGTGCCAGCTGGCGCTTACTCTCTCCCAAACCCCACCCAACCCCTACCCAATGGAAGCTGTTGCGACCGAAAACCAAACAATGATTGCGCACATGGTGCGCGACTTTGCTGCCCTGCACATCAAGCCCGACATGATGAAGTGGGACGAAAGCCAGGAATTTCCGGTCGAGGTGTTTCACAAGCTGGGTGAGTTGGGACTGATGGGCGTGTTGGTGCCGCAGGAGTACGGCGGGGCTGGTTTCGGCTACATGGAGTACGTTACGGCCATTGTGGAGCTATCCAAAGTAGATGGCAGCATTGGCCTTAGCATGGCAGCTCACAACTCGCTCTGCACAGGCCACATATTGCAGCACGCCTCCGAGGAGCAAAAACAGAAATACCTGCCCAAGTTAGCCTCGGGCGAATGGATTGGGGCTTGGGGCCTCACCGAGCCCAACACGGGCTCCGACGCCGGCAACATGCGCACCACTGCCGTGCCCGACGGCGACCATTACGTCATTAACGGAGCCAAAAACTTCATCACCCACGGTAAGAGTGGTAACGTAGCCGTCGTCATTGTGCGTACCGGCGAGGTGGGCGACTCGCATGGCATGACGGCCTTCATCATCGAGCGCGGCACGCCGGGCTTCGCCGCCGGCCGCAAAGAAGACAAGCTCGGGATGCGGGCCTCCGAAACCACCGAACTGATTTTTACCGACTGCCGCGTTCCCAAGGAAAATATCATCGGCAAAGTGGGCGATGGTTTTGTGCAGAGCCTTAAAGTGCTAGATGGTGGCCGCATCAGCATCGCGGCCCTCAGCCTCGGCATTGCCCAGGGTGCCTTCGACGCGGCCGTGCAGTACAGCAAGGAGCGCCAGCAGTTCAATCAGCCCATCAGCAACTTCCAAGGCATCAGCTTCAAGCTGGCCGATATGGCCACCGAGATAGAAGCCGCCAGCCTGCTCACGTACCGCGCCGCCGCCATGAAAGACGCCGGCCTCAACGTGAACCGCGAGTCGGCGATGGCCAAGCTTTACGCTTCGGAAGTAAGTGTGCGCACCGCTAACGAAGGCGTCCAAATTTTTGGCGGCTACGGCTACACGAAAGACTACCCGGCCGAGAAATACTATCGCGACGCTAAACTCTGCACCATCGGCGAAGGCACCAGCGAAATTCAAAAGCTGGTAATTGCGAGAACCCTGCTCAAATAAAAACCGCAGATTCAAACGGATTCAACGGATACGGTGCTACGCACCTTACGAGCCGCGTTTTCAACATTACAAGGCAAGCAACTCAACTTATTTGGCTGATTGCGTCAGGGCCGAAGGCCCGTATCCGTTAAATCTGTTGAATCCGTTTGAATCTGCGGTCAATTCGTGATTATCTTTGCGGCCCGATTGACAACCACGGCCCCAGCTTTTCGGGGGGTTGCCTAAATTTTGACCGGGCAACTTGGTCTATTCCGTCGGTCCTCCTGCCAACTCCCTCATTTTTGAAGATGATTATCATCCAAATCAAAGACAACGAATCTGTTGACCGCGCCCTTAAGCGTTTCAAGAAAAAATTTGAGCGTACCGGGGTGCTGAAAGAACTGCGCCGCCGCACGTTCTTCCAGAAGCCGAGTATCACGAGCCGCAAGCTGAAGCAGAAGGCCGTGTACAAACTTGCCACCTACGGTCAGTCGAACAACGAATAGCTTAATCGTCGATTACGACCCGACGACTTTTTTTGCGGCTGGTAACGAAAGAAAAACCGGCTGGTTTGCCCTACAAGGCGAGTCAGCCGGTTTTTTCGCACACTAAATTTCGGCAATTTTTGATAAAAGCTTGGGCGGAAATAAAAAAACCGCTACTTTGGATGCCCGGCCGGAAAGGTCGGGCATTTTTTGTGGCCCGTATGGATGCGTTTTTCGATTTTCTGCGCTTCGAGCGGCGGTATAGCCGCCACACGGTAACGTCGTATCAAACTGACCTGGGTCAGTTTGCATTATATGCCAAGGCCAGCTTCGAGCTGGAAGACATGGCCGAGGCCACGCATCCCATTATTCGAGGCTGGGTGGTGGCCCTCATGGGCCAAGAACTCGACCCGCGCACCGTGAACCGAAAAGTAGCGTGCCTGCGCTCGTACTATAAATTTTTATTGCGCACCGGCCGCATTCAGGCCAACCCCATGCTGCGGGTGAAAGCGCCAAAGATGGCCAAAAAGCTCCCTGAGTTTGTGCCCGAGGATGCGCTCAACGGCTTGCTCAACTCCTTCCAGTTCCCGGATACCTACGCCGGCTACCGCGACCAGTTGATGCTGGAGCTGCTGTACGGTACTGGCATTCGCCTGTCGGAACTGATGGGCATTGCCGCGGCCGATGTGAGCCTGCCCGGCGCTACCGTGCGCGTTACGGGCAAGGGCAACAAGCAGCGCGTGGTGCCGCTCAACCCTTCGCTGCTACAGGTGCTGGAGCGCTACTATGCCAAGCGGGCACACGAGTTTGGCGCAGCGCCCGGCCCGCTGCTGCTCACCGACAAGGGCGAGCCGCTCTACGAAAAGCTGGTGTACCGCACCGTGAAGCACTACCTGAGCCAGATTACGACCTCGGCCGCCCAACAGCATCCGCACGCCTTGCGGCACGCCTTTGCCACGCACCTGCTGGGTAAGGGCGCCGACCTTAATTCTATCAAGGAGCTGCTGGGCCATTCGAGCCTGGCCGCTACCCAGGTGTACACCCACTTGTCCGTTGACCGCCTGAAAGCCGTATTTGAACAAGCCCACCCCAGGGCATAACTTTGAATGTTGAGTGGTGAATGTTGAGTGTTGATGTCAGCACTTGATTTTTTGTTCTGTTGGATTCAAATACAAAGCGCAAGAGACTCGAATGCAAGTGTTTGTTCGCAACACTCAACATTCAACACTCAAAATTTAACACTCTTCAAACCCCTTCACTTTAACCCTGTTTCCCATGAAAATTCAGATGCATTCGGTGCATTTCGATGCCGACCAGAAATTGCTCGATTTCGTTCAGCAGCGCCTCAACAAACTCGAAACCTTTTACGATAAAATCATTGACGGCGAAGTCATTATGCGCCTCAATAACAAAGACGGCAACGCCAACAAAACAATCGAAATCAAGCTGCTGGTGCCCGGCACTACGCTCTTCAGCCAAGAAGATGCCGCTTCATTTGAAGCTGCTGCCGACGCTGCTGCCGAAAGCCTGAAACGCCAGATTGTGAAGCATAAAGAAAAGGCTCTGGCTCATTAAAGCCCACAAGCTGCTGGCCACGGCCACTAGCTTTTGTCAACAAAAAATCCCCAACTGAATTATTCAGTTGGGGATTTTTCATGGCTGTGGGCAGGCAATTGATACTACAGCCCAAATGCCTGCTTAATCTTATCAACGTAGTCGAGTTTCTCCCAAGTGAAGGTTTCGAAAGTTTGGTCTTGGCCGTTACCCATTTTTACGGTAACGGTGCCGGGCTGCCGGCCCATGTGGCCGTAAGCCGCCGTTTCAGCGAAGATGGGGTTGCGCAGGCCAAAGCGTTCCACAATGGCATAGGGGCGCATGTCGAACATCTGCTCCACTTTTTCGGCAATCTCGCCGTCGTGCAGGGTGATGCCTTTGCTGTTTTTGGCCTTGGTGGTGCCGTACGTGGTGACGTAGAGGCCCACCGGTTGCGCTACGCCAATGGCGTAGGCCACCTGCACCAGCACTTGGTCGGCTACGCTAGCCGCCACCAGGTTTTTGGCAATGTGGCGGGCAGCGTAAGCCGCCGACCTGTCCACCTTGCTCGAATCTTTGCCCGAGAAGGCCCCGCCGCCGTGGGCACCCTTGCCGCCGTAGGTATCAACGATGATTTTACGGCCCGTGAGGCCGGAGTCGCCGTGGGGGCCACCGATGACGAATTTACCCGTTGGGTTGATGTGGTAAGTAATGCCGTCGGTGAAAAGAGCTTGGGTTTCGGTGCCGAGCTGCGCCTTCACGCGCGGAATGAGAATGGCTTTGATGTCGGCCGAAATCTGGGCCAGCATGGTCGCCTCGTCCTCGTGAAAGTCGTCGTGCTGGGTGCTGATGACGATGGTGTCGATGGCTTCGGGCCGGTGGTCGTCGGAATAGCGGATGGTGACCTGGCTTTTGGCGTCGGGGCGCAGGTAGGTCATTTCGGTGCCAGCCTTGCGGATGGCGGCCAGCTCGCGCAGCAGCAGGTGCGACAAATCGAGGGCCAGGGGCATGAAATTGTCGGTTTCGCTGGTTGCGTAGCCGAACATCATGCCCTGGTCGCCAGCGCCCTGGTCTTCGGCGGCCTGGCGCACCACGCCCTGGTTGATGTCGGGCGACTGCTCGTGCAGGGCCGAAAGAATGCCGCAGCTATCAGCCGCAAACATATACTCGGAGCGCGTATAGCCGATGCGCCGGATAACATCGCGGGCCACGCGCTGCACATCTACGTAGGCCGCCGATTTGATTTCGCCCGCCAGTACTACTAAGCCAGTGGTGACCAGGGTTTCGCAGGCGACTTTTGAGTTGGGGTCTTGGCGAAGAAACTCATCCAGAATGGCGTCGGAAATTTGGTCAGCAACTTTATCGGGGTGACCTTCCGAAACAGATTCGGACGTAAAGAGGTAGGGCATCGAAACGAACAAAAAGAAAACGGAACAGAAAAACCCACCGCCGAAGCCAGGGTTGGCCGTTGCACAACGGCCGAACGACAAAATTAGGCACTCCTGCGCAAAGCACCGCCTTGCGGGGTTACAGCTGCGCCAACCGGCCGCCGTCCACCACCAGCGTAGCCCCGTGAATAAACGCTGCTTCGGCCGAAGCCAGAAAAGCCACGGCGGCGGCAATGTCTTCGGGGCGGCCCACGGCGCCTTCAATCTTTTCGGTGCCGTTTTGTACGTTGGGGTTGCGCCAGAGCATGGGGGTATCCACGGCCCCGGGGGCCACAGCATTTATGCGGGTTTGGGCGATGTCGAGCTCGCGGCTGAGGGCGCGCACCACGGCCTCGGTAGCGCCCTTGCTGGCGGCGTAAGGCATTACCCCACTAGTGGTTTGGTGCGCGTGAACCGAGCTGATGACGACCACGGCCGAGCCCGCTGGCATGGCCGGCAGGCACAGCTGGCACAGTTGGGCAAACGCGCGCAGGTTCACGCTCAGCACGGTGTCCCAATCCTTTAAGTCCAGCTCCAGCAGCGGCTTATACGTCATCATAGCCGCGTTGCTCACCAACACGTCAAGGTGACCATAATCGGCAAGAAGCTGGTGCATGGTGCGGGTTATTTGTGCTTGCTGGGCCAAATCGCAACGGTAAAAATCAGCTTTTCCGCCGGCGGTTTTGATGGCCTTCACTACGTCCTTCCCTTCTTTTACATTGCGTCCCAATACCGCCACGCGGGCACCTTCGGCAGCCAGGCGCAGGCAGGTGGCCCGGCCAATGCCGGAAGTGCCGCCGGTAACGAGTGCCGTTTTGTTCTTAAATCGAACCATGAGGGAATGACTTGTACAGTTGTGGGTTGTATGCTTTGATTTATGCAAGTCTTCGTTTATCAGAAGAAAAACAGGTTTTCAACTTGCAAATCACAACTCATAACCTGCAACGAAGTTAGAGTGTTGCCTTTTCGCAGACGAGTACTACCAACCGATTGCGCAGGTCGGTGGTGGCAAAAAGGTAAACATCACCGCCCTCGCGGATGCCAGTGCGCCGCCGGAAATCGGCTACCGAGTCCGGAAAATTGCGGGTAGTTACGTGGGCGCGGGCTTCGGGGCCGAGGTGGGCTTTGAGGGCTGCGGGGTCGGCTTTTTCGACGGCTTTCACGCTGAAAATACGGCCCGGAAAATCAGGTCGTAACGTTTCGGAGGTGTATAAATGGCTGTGCTGATGTAGCTTTAGAAGCTCGAACGCGGTGCCCACGCTGCGAAACGCACCCGCTTTCAACACGGCGGCGTTGGGCTCGTACAAAAACTGTTGGGCCTCGGCGTAGCGCGGCACGGCACGGGCTTCGCGGGCGCGGTTCACCCGAAACTCTTGGCTGGGGCCGTTGCGGCGCAGGTTGATGGCATAGCGCTCGGGGTCGATAGCGGGCTCGGCTCCCAACTCGTAAAGCACCTCTTTTACCTCGTTATCAACGGCTATTACCCATAGGCGGCGCACATGTCCCAATTCCTGGCATGCCTGCTCAATGTCGAGCATGGGCGACGTTTTGAGTAGGATGTGGTCAGCGCGTTGTAGCAACAGGGGCAGCAGCTTGGGCACGTTAGGTTCGCAGTCGGCCAGACGAAAGGTTTTGCGGGCGGCAGTGTCGCGACGCGCGGGGTCGAGGTATAGCCAATCGTAACGCTGGCTGCTGGCGTGCAAAAAATCAACGGCTTCGCTGGCGTGAACGCGCACATTATCAAGCCCCAGCTGGCCGAAATTGTAGGTTACAATGTCGGCCAGCTCTGGGCTGCGTTCCACGTAATCGACGTACGATACGTGCCGGGCAAAGGCCGCTGCGTCGGCCCCGAAGCCGCCCGTGAGGTCGGCCAGGTAATGGCCGCTCACCAGCTCCGCTTTGTAAGCAGCAGTGCGCGAAGATGATGCCTGCTCGACCGACAAAGCCGGGGGGAACCGCAAATCGGGGTTCCCGGCCCATTCGGGCAGCTTCAAACGGGCCTTTTGTCGAGCCTGAATCTGACGTACCAACGCCAGCACGGGCAGGCCAGGGTGTCGGCGGGCTTGCAGGGCCAGTTGGGCCGGGTCGTCGAGGATGTGAGCTGCGAGGTAGCGCCGCGCCGCATCGGGCAAAGGAAATTCCAGGTCCATTTGACGGGGATGTACGGAAAACTGGCCTTCGGGGCCAACGGTTGGGCTTAGCCGGCGCTACCAGCGCAGGCCCAGGGCCAGGGTGGGGCCGCCGCCGGGGCCTGCGTTAAGGCCCAGGCCAAAATCAGCGGGCCGCAGCCGCCGCGGGGTTGCCCCTTGGGCCTTGCCAGCATTGTACGCCGCCACGGCGCTCTGAAAGTGGCTGTTGGTGTTGCGGTTAATAAAAAGCGTGGACAGCACGCTAAATCCAAAAAAACCCGCCGCTACTAGCTGCGGCGTGCTGGTGTACTGCGGAAACTTAGTTTTCTCGAACACATAGCCCGCAAACACGCCCATCGAACCCACGGCCACGAGGCGGTCAATCAAGAAAAAAGTTTTTTGCCGGCGGTAGTCGTCGAGACGACTCAGGGCCTCGGGGTTGCCCGCGAGGTAGGGGCGCAGCTTCTGGCCAAAAAAACCCGCGTTTTGGTAATTTTCGCCGGTTTGGCCAGGCGGCAAAAAATAAAAGTTGTGCTGATGGCCATTAAAGGCACGCTGGGCGTCTTCGGGCAGCAGCCGGATGGTGGCAGGCACCTGCTGCGCGAAGGCTGAAAAGCTGGCAAAAACCGCCGCAATAACCGGCATTGCCCCACGTTGGGCCGCTGCGAATAACATCATGCAGCAAAGGTAGCCGAACGGTATTGGCGCGGTATGTGATTTTTTTATGCTTCTTTCGCCCTGGCAATACTCATCCGTGCCCAACCTAAGCCGAGGCTCTTGCGTTTGGGCGGATGCCCGCTATTGGGTTTTGTGCTTCAAACCAACCTTTTTTTAGCTTATGAACCTCTCCGCCCTCCGCTCTTCGTTGCGCGTAATGCTGCCCGCCGTACTTCTGTTGGCCTCCTGCTCCAAAAAGGACGAGCCGACGCCGACGCCAGTGCCTGCCACCGGCAGCATATTGTTTATAAATGCGGCGGCCAATATTTTCGTCGGCATTAAGGCCTTTGTGAACGCCGAAGAAAAAACGTCGCTCACCTACGGCATCAACGGCGGCGGCACCACCCCGCAGTATCAGTCGGTGCCGGCGGGTAGCCCCACCATTCGGATTGATAACGCAGCGGCCAATACGCCCTATTTCAGCCAGACTGTGACTGTTGGCAAAGACCAGAAATACTCGTATTTCGTGTATTCCAACAGTTCTGACGTAAACGCGGCTCCAGTAGGCTTGCTAGTGCCTGATGAGCTAGGGGCTCCATCGGTGCCTACTAAGGCAAAAATTCGGTTGGTAAACCTGGCTTACGGCTTCCCGGCTGGCAACTCTTCGGCTGCTCTTAGCTTGAGCCAGAGTCAGCCTGTGGGCTTTTTAGCGCTTACGGGGGCGGCAGGGTTTGCCGCTGCCACCAATTTCGTTGAAATAAACTCGGGGGCGGCTGACTTGCTGGTGACCACCGGCGTCACGCCTACCGGCACCACTGAGTTGCACGTAGGCGACGGCACGGGCGCTGGCACCGGCACCAAAACTTTTGAGGCGGGCAAGAGTTATACCATTGTAGTACGCGGCGTTGTGGGCAACCAAGACCCCGTCCGGCAACCTAAGGCCTTCATTATTCAAAATAACTAAGAGGCGCTCTCGCCAAGGTTTCGAAGCCCGCGCCCAACCCGGCGCGGGCTTTTTTGCGCGTCGCGCCGAACAACTTTCGTATCTTTGTGGTTGAAATCCGACACTTCAAAAACAACCCCTATCATGGTGGAAACCAAAACGCAGACCCGCGTACCCTACAAGGTAAAAGACATGTCGTTGGCCGAGTGGGGCCGCAAGGAAATCCGCCTCGCCGAGGCCGAAATGCCGGGCTTGATGGCCCTGCGTGAGGAGTTCGGTGCGAGCCAGCCTTTCAAAGGCGCCCGTATTGCCGGCTGCCTGCACATGACCATTCAAACGGCCGTCCTCATCGAAACCCTTACCGCGCTGGGGGCCGAAGTTACGTGGTCGTCGTGCAACATCTTTTCGACCCAGGACCACGCCGCCGCTGCCATTGCCGCCGCTGGCATCCCGGTGTACGCCTGGAAGGGCATGAACGAAGACGAGTTCAACTGGTGCATCGAGCAAACCATGTGGTTTGGCGAAGACCGTCAGCCTCTGAACATGATTCTGGACGACGGTGGTGACCTCACCAACATGGTGCTGAACCAGTTCCCGGAGCTGGCCGCCGGCATCAAGGGTGTGAGCGAGGAAACCACAACCGGCGTGTTGCGCCTTTACGAGCGCGTGAAGAATGGCACGTTGGCTTTCCCTGCCATCAACGTGAACGACTCGGTTACGAAGTCGAAATTTGACAACAAATACGGCTGCAAAGAGTCGGCCGTGGACGCTATCCGTCGGGCTACCGACGTGATGATGGCCGGTAAAGTGGCCGTGGTGGCTGGCTACGGCGACGTAGGAAAAGGCACCGCCGCCTCGCTGGCCGGGGCCGGAGCCCGCGTGATTGTGACGGAAATTGACCCGATTTGCGCCCTGCAGGCCGCCATGGACGGCTTCGCCGTGAAAAAGCTGGCCACTGCCGTGAAGGAAGCCGACATCGTAGTGACGGCCACCGGCAACTGCGACATCCTCACCGAAAGCCACTTCCGTAGCCTCAAAGACAAGGCCATTGTTTGTAACATCGGTCACTTCGACGATGAGATTGACATGGCATGGCTCAACAAAAACTACGGCCATACCAAAGACACGGTGAAGCCGCAGGTTGACATTTACACGATTGAGGACAAAGAGGTTATCATCCTTGCCGAAGGTCGTCTGGTAAACCTGGGATGCGCCACCGGCCACCCTTCGTTTGTGATGTCAGCTTCGTTTACCAACCAAGTGCTGGCCCAGCTGGAGCTGTGGGAGCGCGCTGACCAGTACGAGAACCAAGTGTACACCTTGCCCAAGTACCTCGATGAAAAGGTGGCTCGTTTGCACCTCGCTAAAATTGGCGTGGAGCTGGACGAGTTGACTACCCACCAGGCCGATTACATCAAAGTGCCGGTAGAAGGACCGTTTAAGGCCGACTTGTACCGGTACTAGGGAGAAGTCAGCTGCCGGTTTTGAATCGTCAGCCTGCTAATGTCAAAGCAAAACCCCGTTGGCAACCTGTCGGCGGGGTTTTGCTTTTGGCTACGATGCAAGAACGAAGCATCGCTCGCGTCGAGCTTCCGATATTTGCCATCCCTTTCCCGACTTTGTGCTCGTCTTTCCGCTCTCCGTCGTCGTCATCACCTTCAACGAGGAGGCCAACATTGCCCGTTGCCTCGCCGCCGTGGCTGCCGTGGCCGACGAGGTGCTGGTCGTGGATTCTTTTTCAACCGACCGTACCGTCGAAATTTGCCGGCAGCACGGGGCGCGGGTGGTGCAAAATGCCTTTGCAGGCTATGTGGAGCAGAAAAACTTTGCCACTGCCCAAGCCCAATTCGACCACGTGTTGCAGCTCGACGCCGACGAAGTGCTGACCGCCGAGTTGTGCCAATCCATCCAAAGCGCCAAGCAAAGCTGGCAACACGCGGCCTATGCCTTGGCCCGCCGCACCAACTACTGCGGCCATTGGGTGCGACACGGTGGCTGGTACCCCGACCGCAAATTGCGTCTCTACGACCGCCGCTTCGGCACTTGGACGGGCCTGCTGTTGCACGAGCGCTATGCCGTGCGCCCCGGCCAGACCACCGGCCTGCTGACTGGCGATGCGCTGCATTACTCCTACACGTCCATTGCCCAGCACGTTAGTCAACTCAATAAATTCACCAGCATCACGGCTCAGGAACTGGCCTTGCGCGGTCGTACCCGCGTCACGTTGTTTCACCTATTGCTCAAGCCGCTATGGAAATTTGTGCATGGCTATGTGTTTCGGTTGGGCTTTTTGGACGGTTTCGCGGGGTTTAGCATCGCCGCCATCTCGGCCTGGGGTGTTTTTTTAAAATTTGCCAAGTTGAAAACCGGCACCCAAGACGCCCCCGCATGAGCCAGACATTGCTTGTGTCGCGCACCGATGCCATTGGCGATGTGGTGCTGACGTTGCCCGTCTGCGGGCAATTGAAGCGGATGTTTCCCGGTTGCCGGGTGGTGTTGATTGGACGCACGTACACGGCCGCTGTGGCAGCGGCTTGCCCCTGGATTGATGATTTTTTGAATGTTGACGAACTGCTCAGGCTGCCAGCATCAGCCCAAGTCGCAGCATTACGAGAGTTCAAGGCCCTTGCCATCATCCACGTCTTTCCCAACAAGCACTTAGCCTGGTTGGCTCGCAAGGCCAAAATCCCGGTGCGCATCGGCACCCGCAACAGGTGGTTCCATTGGCTTACCTGCAACAGGCTGGTAGCACTCAGCCGTATGAACTCGCCGTTGCACGAGGCGCAACTTAATTTACAGCTGTTGCAGCCATTAGGCAAAAGCAGGGTGCTGCCGCTGCCATTCGTTGCTGAATTGGGCAAGCTAGCGCCCACCGAGCCGTTAGCCTCACAGTGGCTACAACTGCTTGAAAACCGACAGCCCACTCAGCTCAACATCGTCCTGCACCCCCGCAGCCGGGGCAGCGCCCGCGAGTGGGGCTTGCTCAATTTTGGCCAACTAGCCCAGCTTTTGCACCGCGCTGGCCACCGCGTCTTCGTCACCGGCACGGCGGCCGAAGGCGAGGAACTAGCTGGTTGGCTAGCCGAAAACGCGGCCAGTATCACGGCCAACCTCACCGGCCAGCTTAGCTTGCCGCAGCTCATTGCCTTCATTGCCAATGCCGATGGCCTAGTGGCTGGCAGCACCGGCCCGCTGCACTTGGCCGCTGCATTGGGCCGCCACGCCCTGGGTCTGTATCCGCCCATCCGGCCCATGCACCCCGGCCGCTGGGCCCCGTTGGGGCCAAAAGCTGAATTCGCGGTGTTCGACAAACCCAATTGCCAGGACTGCCGTACCGTCCCCGCCTCCTGCACCTGCATTCGAGCGCTGCTGCCCGCTGCCATAGCTGCCCGTGTTGTCAGCTGGCAGGTATTGTAGCTGCGTTGCTCATCACAAACGCCTTCTGAAATTGCTGGTTAGCAGTCAAATAAATTCTTTATGCTAGCCTTGCTCAATTTCATTTTGGCGGGCCTTTGCGAAATAGGGGGCGGCTACTTGCTTTGGCAATGCCTGCGTCACGGGCGGCCGTGGTGGTGGGGCGTGGCCGGGGCCGCCTTGCTGGTAGGCTACGGCGTAGTGGCCACGTGGCAGCCCACTAATTTTGGCAAAACCTACGCCGTGTACGGTGGCCTTTTCATCATAATGTCTATTGCTTGGGCTTGGTACTTTGATGGATTCCGTCCCGACCACTACGACGTGGCCGGTGGGCTACTTATGCTACTAGGGGTAGCCGTAGTGTTATTCTGGCCCCGCTCCTAAGCGGAACACCAATGGCCCAAATACAAAACGAGCCGGGGCCAGAACAGCTCCAATGACTCCCAGACTGCTTTATTTTGAGCGTCGCTGGCGCTGTTGGGGCCGGTGGCGCAACCCTGGTAGCGGCTGAGTCCGTACATTCGGCAATTGGTGCGTACGCTATCAACGGCCAGGCAAGTCAATGCATTGCTAATTCAGCAAACAACCTGTTGTTTTGGTTGGGGTTGAGTGCCACATTTGCGGGGTCTGTGCCCAAGTGTCGCCCCATCAGCTACGCCATATTCAACGGCCGGCTCCTTACTTTGCTTGCTGAAAAACTATTACTGACTACCACAACGATATGAGCGATTCTCCTGAACGGGTAAAGTTGAGCAAAGAGGTGAAAGACCGGCGCTTTCAGGCCGAGTTGATGCCTCTACTCGACCCGCTCTACAACTTCGCCTACCGCCTTACGCTCGACGAGGACGATGCTAACGACTTGGTGCAGGAAACGTACCTCAAGGCCTACCGCTTTTTTGAATATTTTGAGCCCGGCACCAACGCTAAAGCTTGGCTCTTTCGCATTCTAAAAAATTCGTTCATCAACGATTTTCGGAAGAAAAGCAAGCAGCCGGCTAAAGTCGATTACAGCGAGATTGAGGGTTATTACAACCCCGACGACGTAGAAGGCGACGCCGACACCGGCGCTTCGTCATCCGATATGCGGCAGCAAGCTACTCGCGACCTCATCGGCGACGAAGTGGCCAGTGCCCTGAACTCGCTGCCTGTTGATTTCCGCACCGTCATTATCCTCTGCGACCTCGAAGGGTTTACCTACGAAGAGATGGCCAAAGTGCTTGATATTCCGATTGGTACTGTACGCTCGCGCCTCCACCGGGCTCGTAATTTCCTCAAGGATAAATTGGAAAAATATGCCCGTACCTTGGGATATGCTAACGATGAAATTGACGCCGATGCGGAACTATCCGCCCCCGATAATGATTAACCCCCTCGTAATCCAATGAGAGATTGCCGTTGTAATCGGTTAATAGTCATTGATTTTTAAATATTCTTCCCCACCTTTTTTTGGCCCTGCTTGGCTTTTGGCTATGGCTCACACCGCTACTAATTCCACCAATTCGGCTATGTACGTGCCGGCCCAGGCCGCACCCGACGATTCCGACTGCGACCGCGTGAACGACCTAGTTGACCAACTTGCCGACGGTTCTCCTCTGACCGCTGCCGACGAAGATTTTCTTTATAACCACCACGACGATTGCTCGCCCTGCTTCGACGATATTCGCAAGCAGCACATTTTTGTAGAGTTTTTGACCCAGCAGGTGGGCCGGCACCGCAGCCCGGACAATTTGCACAGCTCCATTCTGGCCCAGGTGCTGGCCTAGCTTCCAGCAGGCTGCGGTGCCGGGTAATGTAACTTGCCCCCTAAAAAAGTTGCTGTCTGACGGCGAAAAGCTGTCGGCCTAATTTTCGTGTTGGTAGCTTTGCCCGATGCAAGGCAAAATCATTGTGTTTTCAGCCCCTTCGGGCGCGGGCAAAACCACCATTGTCCATCGGTTGATGGCTAGGATTCCCAACCTGAGCTTTTCCATCTCGGCCTGCACCCGCGACCGCCGGGGCCGTTCCGAAGTCCACGGCAAGGATTATTATTTCCTCTCTGTTCAAGAGTTCCAAGAGAAAATTCGCCACGATGAATTTGTAGAGTGGGAAGAGGTGTACGAAGGCAACTTCTACGGCACCCTTAAGTCTGAGATTGAGCGCATCTGGGAAAGCGGCCGCCACGCTATTCTTGATGTTGACGTCAAAGGTGGACTCAGCATCAAGGACTTCTATAAAGAGCGAGCGTTGGGCATCTTCGTGCGTCCTCCTTCGTTGGCCGTTCTGGAGCAGCGACTTACTGCTCGCGACACCGATTCCAAATCCAGCATTTCGTCGCGCTTGTACAAAGCCACCTTCGAGTTGGCGTTTGAGGATAAATTCGACGTCACCGTCGTCAACGACGACCTTGACGAGGCCACTGCTCACGCCGAACACTTGGTTCGCAGTTTCTTGGCCGACGAAGTAGGCATTGTGTAAGGTGCAGGTTGATAGGTTCTAACTTCATGTTTTCGCGCCGCATTGGCCTGCTCTTTGGGTCGTTTAACCCCGTTCACACCGGCCACCTCATCCTAGCCGAGCACTTCGCCGACCGTCCCGATTTGGACGAAGTGTGGCTCGTGGTATCGCCCCAGAACCCATTCAAATCGGCTTCCGATTTGCTGCCCGAAACCGCCCGCCTGCACCTGGCGCAGCTGGCCGTAGCTGCCAATACCCGCATACGCGTTTGCGACGCTGAGTTCGCCCTGCCGCGGCCCAGCTACACCAGCGTTACCCTCGCAAAACTGCGTCAGCAGCACCCCAGTACGGTTTTTGTGTTACTGATGGGCGCTGACAACCTGCCTGGATTGCCCCGTTGGCACGAAGCCGCCCGCCTGCTCGCCGAAACCGACATCTACGTCTACCCACGCCCCGGTAGCCTCAACCCCGACCTCAGCGCCCTGCCCAGGGTACAACTGGCTCGGGCTCCGCTGCTCGACATTTCGGCTACCTACATCCGCGAGTGCCTGCGCTCTGGCCGTAGCATTCGTTACCTCGTACCCGATGCCGTGGCAGCCGAAATAGCCCGCGCCGGGTACTGGCAGTCAGAAAACCTCGGCTCTCAGTAGTCATTTATCACCTGCGCTTTTACAACAAAAAAAGCCTCGGCCACTGGCCAAGGCTTTTTTTGTTGCGGCTGGGCAAATCAAATCGTCATAATTTCTGACTCCTTTTTGCTCAAAATCTTATCAACCTCCGCAATAGATACGTCGGTGACTTTTTGCACCTTATCCTCTGCCGATTTCACGGCATCTTCCGAGGCTCCATCTTTTAGCAGCTTGCGCAACGCCTCGTTCACATCCTTGCGAATGGCCCGTACCCGCACCTTGCCTGACTCCGACTCCTGCTTAGCCTGCTTCACTAGGTCGCGGCGGCGTTCCTCCGTCATGGCCGGAATATTGAGCCGTACCCCGTCGGCATCGGCTACCGGGGCCAAGCCCAAATCGGAGTTGCGAATGGCCTTCACAATCTCGACCACCATGTTTTTTTCCCAGGGTTTGATGAGCAGCGACCGTGCATCGGGAGCCGATACATTGGCAATCTGGCCCACGGGCGTGGCCGTACCGTAGTAATCTACCCGCAAGCCATCGAGCATCGCCGGCGATGCCTTACCCGCCCGGATGCGGCTCATTTCTACATTCAAATGGGCCAGGGCCTTTCCCATCGACTCCTGCACGTCATCGAGGTAAAATTGAATTTCTTCGTCCATCTTTTTGGTGTTGCTGGTTCCTTGTTTCTTGTTTGAGGGTGCCGCTTGATTTCCTGCTTTTGTTTCGACAAAAATAGAAACGAGAAACAAGAAACGAGAAACTAAAAAATCATGCTTGCTCCGGCTGGTTGCCTACCAGCGTCGGCATTGGGCTGCGCTTGGGGTTTAGCGTGATGGAGCGTGAGTTGCCATCATTGCCTCCCTCCATGCTTACCAGCGTACCCAGCGGCTCCCCGTTCAGCAACCGCTCTAGGTTGCCGGGCGTGTTCATGTCGAACACAATAATGGGCAGATTATTTTCCTTGCAAAGGGTAAAAGCCGTCATGTCCATCACGTTCAGGTTCTTCTCGATTACCTCATCGAAGCTGATGCGCTCGAACTTCACGGCGTCGGGGTTTTTCTCGGGGTCGGCCGTATAAATGCCGTCCACGCGTGTGCCTTTCAGCACCACATCAGCCTCAATCTCAATGGCCCGCAGCGAAGCAGCCGAGTCGGTGGTGAAGTAAGGCGAGCCAATGCCCGCCCCAAAAATCACTACCCGGCCTTTTTCCAGGTGCCGCACTGCCCGTCGCCGAATGTATGGCTCGCACACCCGCTGAATGGTGAGGCCCGAGAGCAGTCGCGTGCTCACATCAAGCTTTTCGAGGGCACTCTGCAAAGCCATCGAGTTGATGACCGTGGCCAGCATCCCCATGTAGTCGCCTTGCACGCGGTCGAGGCCAAAGGCCTCGGCTTGCACGCCCCGGTAAATATTGCCGCCGCCAATTACTACGGCCACTTGTACGCCGCTGGCCGCCACGCCTTTAATTTCGCTGGCATATTGCATCAGCCGTTCGGCGTCTATGCCGTATTGCTGCTGGCCCATCAGCGCCTCGCCGCTGAGTTTGAGAAGAATGCGTTGGTATTTCAAAATCGATAAATAAGTTTTGCTGAAACCAATGAGCGAGTTTTTAAACCCACGAATAGCCGTCGACCCAAGCTATTCAGAACAAAAAACAAGCTCTGGCAAATTTTCGCCCGCCCGCTTCTCAGCAGTTGTCAGGCAAACTGTACTAGCACTTGGCCCTTCTGCACACTGTCGCGCAAGCCCACCCGAATGCTGCCCACCGTGCCGTCGGCCGGGGCTTTCAAAATATTTTCCATCTTCATGGCCTCCAAAACCAACAGGGCATCGCCTTTCTGCACGGCTTGGCCAGGCTGCACCCGGATATCGACAATCAGGCCTGGCATGGGCGCCTTCAATTCGTTTACTTTGGCGGCACTGGCATCGCTGATGCCCATGCTTTCAAGGAGTAAGTCGAGGCGGTCTTTGGCTTCTAATGCGATGCGTTGTCCGTTGATTTTGAGAATGATACTCTTGCTGGTATAATCAGCTTCCACCAGTTCGGCGTTGTAGCTACGGCCCTGGTACAGCACCTGAAAACGGTCGTTGCCAAGAGCTACTACGTCCCAGTCAAACGGCTGACCATTGAGTTGGATATGGTCGGCGGAACGGTAGTCAACATCCCAAATTTGGCCGGGACTGGTGCTAATTTTAAGCATCGGTGGGTGGGGTAGGGGCAGGAGAACGGGCCTAAAGGTAGGCCCGAACGGAATTTAATTCGGAAATTCCGGCGATTTTTCGTTGTTCCGTTACGCTATGAAACGCACTTTTGCAGCCTTTGTCGGCTTGTTAATAAGTTCTCAGCTTTCTGCCTTTGGGCAACTGGTGGCCCCCGTGCCGCTGCCGGCCAAGCGCGCCGGCCGGGCCAACAAGGTGGCCGCGCCGCCCGAGTCGCGCAAAAAGGCGATAACACCGGCTGTTGCTGCTCCAACTCCTGCGGAGGTGCGCACAGTGCCCTCCTGGCTGCCTCCCACTGCTCCCGAACGCCCCGCCGCCACCCGCCTCACCGACGTAACCGACACCAAACTCGATGTACGTTTCGACTACCAAAAGCAGCACCTGCTGGGCACGGCCCTGCTCACGTTGCGCTCCCATTTTTATCCTCAAAGCCAAGTAGTGCTGGATGCCAAAGGCTTTGATATTCAGAAGCTAGAATTGATAGGGGCCGACCCCAAACATCCCATTTCCTACACCTACGACCAGCGTTATATCACCGTGGCGCTCGACCATGCTTATCCCCGTACCGAGCCTTACCAACTTCGTATTCAGTACGTAGCCAAGCCCAACGAGCTGCCTGCCGGGGGCTCCGACGCCATTACTTCCGACAAAGGTTTGTACTTCATCAACCCGCTGGGCCTCGAAAAAAATAAGCCCCGCCAAATCTGGACGCAGGGCGAAACGGAGTCCAGCTCTTGCTGGTTTCCGACCATCGACAAACCCAACCAGCGCATGACCCAGGAGATTACCCTGACGGTCGAAAGCCAGTTCAAAACTTTGTCGAACGGCCTGTTGGTCAATTCAAAGCAGAATGCCGACGGCACCCGCTCCGACACCTGGCGGCAAACCTTGCCCCACCCGCCCTACCTCGCCACGATGGTCGTCGGCGATTTTGCCGTCGTCAGCGACACGTGGTGCGGCAAGCCCGTCGATTATTACGTCGAGCCAAAATACGCGGCCACGGCCCGTGCCATATTCGGCCACACCCCCGAAATGCTGGGTTTCTATTCCAAAGTGTTGGGCGTTGATTATCCGTGGGATAAGTATGCCCAGGTGCCGGTGCGCGACTACGTTTCCGGGGCCATGGAAAACACTTCGGCCACCACCCACGGCTCCGCCATCCAACTCACCCGCCGCGAGCTGCTCGACGCCAATTACCAAACGGCCGAATCCACCATCGCCCACGAGTTGTTTCACCACTGGTTCGGCGATTTGGTGACTTGCGAATCGTGGAGCAACCTGCCCCTCAACGAGTCCTTCGCCGACTATTCCGAATACCTGTGGGCCGAGCACAAATTCGGCCCCGACGAAGCCGCCCTAGTGCAGGAAACCAAGTTCAACAACTACCTCGACGAGGCCCAGGGCAAGCGCGAGCCCCTCATCCGCTACCACTACGCCGAGCGCGAAGCCATGTTCGACCGGCACTCTTACGACAAGGGCGGCCGGGTGCTGCACATGCTCCGCAAGCTGCTCGGCGACGATGCCTTTTTTGCCTCGCTCAACCGCTACCTTACCCAAAATCGGGGCACGGCCGTCGAAATAGCTAAGCTCCGTGTCGCGTTTGAGGAAACCACCGGCCAGGACTTGCAGTGGTTTTTTAATCAATGGTTTATGCAGCGGGGCCATCCCGAGCTCAAAGTGTCGCACACCTACGCCAATGGTCAGGTGCTGCTCCGCGTTCAACAGGTGCAAGACACCGTTTATCAACCGCTTTTCCGCCTGCCTTTAACCGTAGCCGTGTGGGGCAGCAGTAATAGTTTGGCCACCGAACACAAAATCAACGTCACCAAAGCCGACCAAACCTTTCTCCTGCCCGCTGCCTTGCGCCCACAACTGGTCAAACTCGACCCAGATGGCCAACTCCTCGCGCAGCTTGACGAGGAGCGCACGCCGGAGGAACTCACTTTCCAGTTTGCCCATGCCCGCGGCTATCAGCAGAAATCTGAAGTATTGAACCTGCTGCAAAACAAAACCAACGAGTTAGCAGTCAGTACAATTTTCCGGGTTGCGCTGCACGA
The DNA here is from genome assembly GCA_025356245.1 of Hymenobacter sp. GTDB lineage: Bacteria > Bacteroidota > Bacteroidia > Cytophagales > Hymenobacteraceae > Hymenobacter. The sequence goes on along the minus strand of JANXUO010000337.1, from coordinate 2,173 downwards.
CAGCTTTTGGGCCACCCGCAGCCTGGCCCTCGAGCACCTGCGCCACTACCGTGGCCCCGAGCCCGAGGCCGTGCGCCGCGAAATCCTCCGTCTCGTTTCGACTGACCCCGTGCCCCGCGTTCGTGCAGCAGCTCTTAAAGCCCTTGCCAGCTTCCCCGAAAAGAAATTTAGTGCAGTTTATTTCTCTGGATTACAGGATAGTAGCTATCTGGTGAATGCCGCTGCCATCGACTGCCTGGCCAAAAACCCCGCTGTTCAGGCCCGTACCCAACTTCTTGCCCTCGACGATACCCCCAGTCCTGCTTTGTTGGTGTCGCTTGCCAATTTTTACGCCCAATACGGGCAGCTCGACCAGTACCAATGGTTCCTGCGCCGCTTGCCCGATGTGCCCGACACCGACCTTAACACTTACTTGCAGTCGTTCGGCAACTTCATGACCCGCATCCCGCCCGTTGAGCGCGACAAAGGCATTCAGCTGCTGGTCGAATATGCCAGCACCGCCCCGCAGTATTACGTGCGCCTCGGGGCCTACCGTGGCCTCTCAGCCTTGGTCAGCACCAGCCCGCAAGTGAAAAAACTGCTGCAGGCCATCCGCGAGAGAGAAACCGACGACCGCCTTCGGTCTTTTTATGGCTTGATGTAGAGTTAGATAAAGTAAGGGTCTAAAAAATTACCCTGCTTTTTTTACAGCATCCCTTGCCTTGTAACATAAAAACCGTAATTTTGCAGTCCCTTACCAAAGCAACCACGCCACGGTAAGGTCAAGCGCTTTGCGGCAACCGGCCAACAAGCGTACGAATGGGGGTATCGCATAGCGGCAATTGCGGGTGACTGTAACTCACCTCCTTCGGGTTCATAGGTTCGAGTCCTGTTACCCCCACTGATTGAGTTATAAAGTTAAGAATTAAGAGTGTTTTGATAACTCTTAATTCTTAACTCTCAATTTTTAACTCGTTTCTGCGGGAGTAGCTCAGCTGGTAGAGCGGCAGCCTTCCAAGCTGCAGGTCGCGGGTTCGAACCTCGTCTCCCGCTCAATTTTTAGCTATTAGCCTTTAGTTGCTGGCTATTAGCCAAATTCAAAAAGCTAACAGCTACTAGCTAACAGCTTAAAAAAACAAACCAGCCGTTTTAGCTCAGTGGTAGAGCACTTCCTTGGTAAGGAAGAGGTCATGGGTTCAAATCCCATAAATGGCTCATCTTATTGCAAGTCCTGCCCGGCCTTCGGGAGCAGCAGGCGCGGCCTTCTAAGCAAGCGACGCCCGGTTTTCCGCATTTATCGGGGCTGGGTATCGCTTTCTTGTTGTAAGGTCGGGTTTCCTTCCTGAATTCAACTTCACCACCTCTTTTTTTAACTCTTTACAATGGCTAAAGAAAATTTCGACCGGTCGAAGCCGCACGTAAACATCGGCACCATCGGTCACGTTGACCACGGCAAAACCACCCTCACCGCCGCCATTACGATGGTGCTGGCGAACAAAGGCTTGGCCGAGAAGCGCGATTTCGGTTCGATTGACAACGCCCCCGAAGAGAAAGAGCGTGGTATCACCATCAACACCTCGCACGTTGAGTATTCGACGGTTCTCCGTCACTACGCCCACGTTGACTGCCCCGGCCACGCCGACTATGTGAAGAACATGGTGACCGGTGCTGCGCAAATGGACGGTGCTATCCTCGTGGTAGCTGCCACCGACGGCCCCATGCCCCAAACCCGCGAGCACATCCTGCTCGCCCGTCAGGTGGGTGTACCCCAGTTGGTAGTGTTCATGAACAAAGTGGACATGGTAGACGACCCCGAGCTGTTGGAGTTGGTGGAAATGGAAATCCGCGAGCTGCTCTCGTTCTACGATTTCGACGGCGACAACATCCCCGTTATTCAAGGTTCGGCCCTCGGCGGCCTGAACGGCGATGCCAACTGGGTGCCGAAAATCGAGGAGTTGATGGACGCTGTGGACTCGTTCATTCCGATTCCCGCCCGCCTCACCGACCTGCCCTTCCTGATGCCGGTTGAAGATGTGTTCTCGATTACGGGCCGTGGCACGGTTGCCACCGGTCGTATCGAGCGCGGCATCATCAACTCGGGTGAGCAAGTTGACATCTTGGGCATGGGCGCTGCTGCCGGCTTGAAATCGACGGTTACGGGTGTGGAAATGTTCCGCAAAATCCTCGACCGTGG
>JANXUO010000335.1 GCA_025356245.1 Hymenobacter sp. | reverse complement strand
CTCCCGATGGTCGCCAACCCTGGGCTTTGTTGTGCAACCCCTTCGGGGTAGGCGGGCAACCCAACACCGAAAACCCCAAACTCCCAATCACTGCTTCAACTCCGCTGCTTCCGGCGGAGGGGTGCCAACCTCCGGTCGGCTTACTATTTTGTAAATCAAACGCATGCCAGTAGGCAATACGAACAGCAGCAGCGGCAAAGCCGCCACAAAGCCGCCGATGACGGCCACGGCCAGGGGTTGTTGCATTTGTGCTCCGAGGCCAATGCCCAGGGCCAGCGGCATCAGTGCCAAAATGGCCCCGATGGCCGTCATCAGCTTGGGGCGGATGCGCAGGGCGATGGCGTAGCGGATGCTTTGGTCGATGTCGGCGGTGGCTTCCAGGGTGGTGTAGAACTGGTTGACGGTGAAGATGGCGTTTTCGGCGATGATGCCAACAATCATGATGATGCCGGTGTAGCTGCTGACGTTCAGCGGAATGCCCGTAAGGTAGAGGGCTAGCAGGCAGCCCGCAATGCCCAGCACCGACACGAAGAGGACGAGCAGCGAAATGAGCCACTCGCGAAACAGGAACAGCAGCACGGCAAACACGAGGAGCGAGGCGGTGAGCAAAATCAGCTCCAGCTCCCGAAAAGAGGCCTGCTGCTCGGCGTAAGCCCCGCCGTACACGACGGAGTAGCCGGGCGGCAGGGCCAGATTTTTATCGAGTTGGGTTTGAATTTCGGCAATGGCGCTGCCCAAATCGCGGCCGTTGAGGCGGGCGGTGAGGCTGACGACCGAGCGCAGGTCTTCGCGGCGCAGCTCAATTTCGCCGGGCTCGACGGTGATTTGGGTGAAAAACGCCAGTGGTTTGGTTGTGCCATCGGGCAGGAAAATAACCTGCTGGCGCAAGTGGGCCAAGCCGTTGCGCTCGAAGTTGCTGGCCCGCAACAGCACCGGGCGCAACTGCTCGCCGTCCTGCACCTGCCCGGTTTGGATGCCGCCAAACGAAGCTGCCTGGGCCGGCGACACGCTGCCCTGCCCCGTGGTCGGCCCCAAGGTCACGCCGCCGGTGAGGACGTTGAGCTGGTTCTGAAAGTCGGTAGGCGTGAGCTTGTAAAGCGCCAGCTTGCCCAGGTCGGGGCGAAAAATAATGCTGGGGCCCGCCACGATGAGGCCGTCTTCGACGTCGGCCAGGCCGGGCACTTTTTCGAGAATTGTGCCCGCCTGCCGGGCCAGGCGTTCCAGGGTGGCTTGGTCGTCCCCAAAAATCTTGATTTGGACGGGGCTGGGCGTGCTCATCAGGTCGCCGAGCAGGTCGGCAATGCGCTGGCCGAAGTCGATGGTAAGCGCCGGCTGGGTGGCCGCAATGGACTGCCGCAGCTGGTCAATTACCTGGGGTGTACTGAGTTTGTGGTCGCGCTTAAGCTGGATGGAGTAGTCGCCGAAGTTGGGCGTGACGGTGCGAAAGCCCATCTGGGTGCCCGTGCGGCGCGAGTAGCTAGCCACTTCGGGGTGGGCGAGGATGATTTTTTCGGCCCCGCGCAGCATCCGGTCGGTTTCGGTGAGCGAGGTGCCGGGCGGCGAGTAGTAGTCGAGCACGATGGTGCCCTCGTCCAAATCGGGCAGAAACCCGGTTTCGAGCCGGCCGGCGGCCAGCCACGCGCCGCCCAGCAGCAGCAGTACGAACGCGCCCGCGAGCCACGGCCGCGCAAACTGCCGCGTGAGCCAACCCAGTTGGGCCGCCTGCTCTTCGGCGGCGTTGTGGGCGTGGGCGTTTTTGCCGGGCCGGTAGCCCACCAGCAGGTGCAGCACGGGCAGCAGCAGCCACGTCACCAGAAACGAGCAGACCATCGTAATCTGCATCGTGTCAGACAATTCCTTAAAAAAACTGCCTGCCAGCCCGCTCATCAGCCGGAACGGAAAGTGGATGACGATGGTGCTGAGCGACGACGCCACCATCGCCGGAAAGAGCGTCCGAATGGCCTCCCGTACCACCCGAAACTTGTTGGCCGTGGGCTGCTCCTCGTGGCTGCGGTACAGTTGCTCGATGATGACGATGGCATCGTCGATTATCAAACCCACCGATGCGGCAATGGCCCCCAACGACATGATGTTGAGCGTGATGCCCACCAGATACAACACCAGCACCGTGAACGCCACCGTGACCGGAATGGTGAGCAACACCACCAGACTGGCCCGCCACGAGCGCAGAAACACCACCATTACGAGCAGGGCCAGGGCCAGCCCTTCGAGGATGCTATGCACCACGCTGTCAATGCTATCGGCCACGAAAGCCGACTGGTCGTAGTAGGGCTTAAGCACCATGCCGGGCGGGAGCTGGCGGCGCACCACGGCGGCCTGGGCGCGGGCCGATTGGGCAAAATCGACCAGGTTGGTGCCCTGCTGCTTCACGAGGTCGATGAGCACGGCGGGGTGGCCGTTGGCGTTGATGAGGGCAAATTCCTGCTGCTCCTCCAGGGCCACAGTGGCCACGTCCTGCACGCGCACCACGCGGTTGGCATCGGCCCGGATGACGACCTGTTGCAGGGCCGCCACGTCGGCCAGGCGCGTGTCGGTAAGGGTGAGGTAGAGCCGCCGAAAATCGGCCAGGTTGCCGTTGCTGGTCACGAAGTTGGTGTTGGCAAAGGCGGCCTGAATGGCGGCGGGCGCAATGCCCAGGGCCGTCATTTTGGCGGCGTCGGGCGTCAGCACAAACTGCTTTACTTTGCCGCCGCTCACCACCACGTTGGCGGTGCCGGCCACCTGCGAAAACAGCGGCCGGGCCAGCAGGTTGGCCGCGTCGCGCAGGGCAATGGGGCCGCGCGAGGCGCTGCTGCTTTCGAGGGTGTAGCCCAGCACCGGAAACAGGGAGGTATTCATGGCCTCAGCGGCAATGGTAACGCCCGGCGGCAGCAGCCCTTTTATCTCGTTGAGGCGGCCTTCGAGCTGGCCTTTGGTGGCGTACACGTCCACGTCCCAATCGAAAAAAACGTCAATCACGCACGAGCCGCGCCCGGTGCTGCTCTTCACCACCGTCACGCCTTTCACGCGCTTCACGGCGGCCTCCAGCGGCTTGGTCACGGCAATCATCATGCGGTCCACGGGCTGCTGCCCGGCATCCACGATGAGCGTTATTTTCGGAAATACCACCTCCGGGAAAAGCGCGGTTTGCATCCGCGAATACGCGAAAAAACCCACTGCCAGCAGCAGCAAACCGACCAGCAAAATAGGCTTGCGGTAAGTCTGAAAATACGTTTCCGTAACGCGGGTTTTCAACCCGCGCATTTCCGAAATATCCCCGCTATTTTTCTCCAATTCCTCGGGCGTAGTCATCGTAAAACCGTCACTTTTGCCGTGTCCGCCAGCCCGTAATTTCCACTAATTAAAATTTTATCCGTCGAATTAAATTTCGGGTTTATAATTTCTATTTCCGTCGGTTTCTGCACCCCGATTTCGACGGGTATTTTAACGGCCGTCGAGTCATTTATTAATTTCATTACCCAAAAATTAGTCAGTGTTTCGTCGGCCAGTACGCCGGCGGCGGGCAGCACCTGCGTAGCGGCGCGGCGGCCCTTGCTGAGCAGCACCTGCACCACCAGATTCTCGGGGATGATGCCCGGCGGGCGGTCGGGCTTCACCAGATAAACCTCCGACTGGCTCGCGCTCATGCTGGCCAGCGGAGCCTGCACGGTGCCGCTGAGGCGGGTGCCATCCGGCAGCAAGATGCTGACGGTGGGATGGTTGGCGGCCAGGGCGTGGTACTCGTAGGGCAGGTTGAGCTGGAAAACGAGCTGGCTGCTTTCGGCCACGGTGCAGAGCGGGGCACCCTCAAGCACGTAGTCGCCGGCCTGCTGCCGGTCGAGCACGCTGACGATGCCCGAGGCAGGAGCCGTGACCGTGACGAGCCCGAAACCACGCAGGCTGGGGTCGATGCGCTGGGCATCGGAGCCGAGGGCGCGGCGCTCCTTGGTTTCGAGCGCAAACAGCACCTGGCCGGCACTCACGCGGTCGCCGAGGCGGACGCGCACGGCGGTGACGTAGCCCGCGAGCGGGGCCGTGACGCCGCTTTTGCGCGGGTAGGTGGAGGTGGCGGGCAGCGTAATCGTTTCAGTCAGCGCCTGGGTTTGCACGGTGGCGACGCGCACCTGGGCGCGGGGCGGCGGGCCGTCGGCTTCGTCGGCGGGTGGGGCTGAATTGCAGGCGGCGAGAAGCAAAAAAAACAGCGAATTATATTTCATTTCGCACGGAGTTTAAAAGGAGTAAAAAGGAGTTTCGGGGAGTTTTTTCCGGGGAGTTAAAATTAAAAAAATAGCAGGTCAACACTCCTCCTAAACTCCTTTTTACTCCTTTTAAACTCCGTGCGAAATATCCTTACCAATTCCAGTAATTGTAGGCGTTAATTAACGACAGCCGGTTGTTGTCGAGCAGCACTAAATCGCGGCTGGCGGCGGCGTAGCTTTTGAGGATTTGCACGTAGTTGATGACCGGCAGTTGCCCGGCCACCACTTCGCGTTTGTACGAGTCGAGCAGCGAGCGGTAGCTGGTGAGCTGCTCGCGGGCGATGACCTGCCGGGCTTCGAGGGCGCGTAACTCGCCCAGAATGCGGGCCTGGCGCACGGGGTTGATGGTGTTGAAATTCTGGCGGGCCTGCTGCACCGAGCGCAGCAAAACCGTGGTCCGCGCCCGGCTCAGCTCGCGCTGCCGGCCATCGAAAACAAACATATTGAAGCTAAGTCCGGCGCTGACACCGAAGCGGTTGGGAATATCAGAAATCGCGATGGCGTTGAGGCCGCCGTTGGCAAAAGCGCTGAGCTGGGGCCGGTAGCGCAGCTCGAATACCTGCTGTTGCAGGTCGAGGTTGAGGCTGTCGAGGCGGTAGCGTTCGGCGTAGCGCGAGGGTGCGGGCGGGGTGCGGAGCAAGGACAGGTCGGGGGCCGGCAACTGGATTTCGGCCGTGTCGGAGAGGCCGCACAGCACGTTGAGGTCGAGCAAATCGCGGCGGTAGGCGGTGCGGTAGGTATTGAGGGCCAGCCGCTGGGTTTGGGCTTCGATGGTGAGGAGCGTGTAGTCCGACTGTTTCAGTAAGCTGGCCTCGACCAGCTTGCGCACCAACTGGCTTTGCTTGTCGAGCAGCCCGAGCAGCTCGCGGACGTAGCCAAGCTGGTCCAAATCCTGCCGGCACAGGATGTATTGGTCGCCGACGAGCTTCTCCAAATCATGCACCGCGAGGCGGGCCAGGCTTTGCAGGCCGAGGGCCGCGTTCTGGGTTTGCAGGGCCGACACCTGGGCGCGGCCCGCGCCGGCAATGGGCTGGGTTAGTTGGGCGTAGCCCTGGTACAAGGCCCCGTTGGTCAGGTTCTTATCGTAGCCCGAGTAGTTTTCGGCGTTGAGGCCGGAGAGCAACAGTTCGGTGCGGCCCGCGTCGCGGCTCAGCACGGGGGCCACGAGGTAGTTGCCAGTGAGCGTAAGCTGGGCTTTGGTGTAGAGGGCGCGGAGGCGCTCGGCCTCGAGGCCGGCGGCTTCGATTTGGTTGGCGGCATCGCGGGCCAGCGGGCTGTTTTGCCGGGCTTGTTCGAGGTAGAGAGCAAGGTTGCGGGGCGCGGCGGGCAGGACGGTTTGGGCAGCCAATGGCCCGCACAACAAACTCATCACCAATCCTAAAACCAGGTAAAAAGCCCAGGCGCGAAACGGGGGAACAGCAAAGGACATGGGCGTAAAGGTCTGGCCGGAATTGGAAGATTATCGGAACACGGCCGACGATTTTATTGGCCGCTTACACGCGGTTGGCGCGGGCCTCTGGCCCGTGCCGGCTACTTGCGGGCCTCTGGCCCGTACCCCAGGCCGAAATCTGGTCGAGCCGCTGCCCATCGTTCAACGATTAGGGCCAGAGGCCCCCAACGTAGTCGGCACGGGCCTGGAGGCCCGCGCCAAACCTCCACCGCGTAACATCAACGCTTTATTGGCCGCTTACCCCAAAATTCACCGTAAAGTTGTGCCGCCCCACGGCCGGGTATTCGTAGCGCAAGGTCCAGCTTAGGCTTTGGCATATTTGCTGGGCGATGGCCAACCCCAGCCCCACGCCGCCGGGCGCACTGTCGGCCGGACGGCGGAAACGGGCGAACTCCTGTCCTGCTGGCAGCGGCTGCGGCCGGCCTGTATTTTCGACACTCAACCCATTAGCAGTCAAATTTATAAAAACCTTACCGCCGGGCACGTTGTGCCGGATGGCGTTGCTGAAGAGGTTGCTCAGGAGGCTATCGAGCAGGGCGCGGGGGATGTTGGCGGCCACAGTAGCCAGGTCGAGGTGCAGCGTGAGCCCCGCCGCCTCAAACTGCTCCTGCAACTGGCCCAGGTGGGTCCGCACGGCGGCGGTCAAATCGAGGGTTTCGGGCGGGGCCACGGGGGCCTGGTTGTCGAGGCGGGCCAGCAGCAGCAGGCTGCGGTTGAGGCGGGCCAGGCGGCTGGTAGCGGCCAGCAGGGCATCGACGTACCCCGCTTGCTCGGCGGTGAGGGCGGGGGTTTGGAGGAGCAGCTCCAGCTTCGAGCGCAGCACCGAAAGGGGCGTTTGCAGCTCGTGGGCGGCGTTTTCGGTAAACTCGCGCTGGCTACGGTAGGTGCGCTGGCTCTGGGCCAGGAGCTGGGTGAGCGCGGCGTTCAGCTCCCGAAACTCGTGCGTGGTGGTGGGCGTGAAAACGGGCGGCGGGCTGGCCAGTTGGTCGAGTCGGAACTGGCGGAGTTGGGCCAGGGTGCGGTAAAACGGTTGCCACAGCCGCCGGTTCAGGGCGGCTTGCAGCACCAGCATTCCGCCCAGCAGCAGGGCCAGTAGCAGGGCCTG
>JANXUO010000637.1 GCA_025356245.1 Hymenobacter sp. | reverse complement strand
TTGGTTGATGAGCAAAAAAAGGTCGTCCAAAACTACCTCGTGCAGGCCCGCAAGCTCATCGCCGAAGGCAAGACCGGGGCCGAAGAAGGCGACAAAAACGGCGAGGGCGGCCTCATGCTCTTCCGTGCCCACCGGGGGCTGCCCAAGAGCAAGCCGCTCATCAAATTCCTGAGCGAAACCGGGATGCGGGCCATCCTGCAAGCCACCGAAAACCACTACTTGCAGGACAACTCGCGCCAGATGCCCAAGGCCGACATGCCCCTGTTTTTCACGATTGACGAGCGCAACAACCAAATCGAGCTGACCGAAAAAGGCATCGACCTCATCACGGCCCAGGGCGAAGACCCGCAGCTGTTCATCATGCCCGACATTGGGATGGAGATTGCGGCCATTGAGAAGGACACCGCCGGCTCGGCCGAGGAGCGCCTGGCCCGCAAGGACAAGCTGATGCAGGACTACAACGAGAAATCGGAGCGGGTTCACACCGTCAATCAACTGCTTAAAGCCTACACGCTCTTCGAGCGCGACGACCAGTACATCCTCACCGACGACGGCAAGGTGAAGATTGTGGACGAGCAAACCGGCCGCGTCATGGAAGGCCGCCGCTACTCCGACGGCCTGCATCAGGCCATCGAGGCCAAGGAAGGCGTGCGCGTGGAAGACGCCACCCAGACCTACGCCACCGTCACGCTCCAGAACTATTTCCGGATGTACCACAAGCTGGCTGGCATGACCGGTACGGCCGAAACCGAAGCCGGCGAGTTCTGGGAAATCTACAAGCTCGACGTGGTGGTGATACCGACCAACCGCAGCATCTCGCGCCAGGATTCGGACGACCAGGTGTACAAAACCGTGCGGGAGAAATACAACGCCGTGAGCGAGGAAATCCAGAAGCTGGTGCAGGCCGGGCGGCCGGTGTTGGTCGGCACCACGAGCGTGGAAATCAGCGAGTTGATGTCGCGGATGCTGAAGCTGCGCGGCATTCCGCACCAGGTGCTCAACGCCAAGCAGAACCAGCGCGAGGCCGAAATTGTGGCCGGTGCGGGCTTCCCCGGCACCGTCACCATTGCCACCAACATGGCCGGGCGCGGCACCGACATCAAGCTCCGCGAAACCTCGCGCGAGTCGGGCGGGCTGGCCATCATCGGCACCGAACGCCACGAAAGCCGCCGCGTGGACCGCCAGCTCCGGGGCCGCGCCGGGCGGCAGGGCGACCCCGGCACCAGCCAGTTTTTCGTGAGCCTGGAAGACAACCTCATGCGCCTCTTCGGCTCCGACCGCATCGCCAAACTCATGGACCGCATGGGCATGGAAGAGGGCGAAGTCATTCAGCATTCGATGATTACCAACTCCATCGAACGCGCCCAGAAGAAGGTGGAGGAAAATAACTTCGGCACCCGTAAGCGCCTGCTCGAGTACGACGACGTGATGAACGCCCAGCGCGAAGTGGTGTACAAGCGCCGCCGCAACGCCCTGCACGGCGACCGCCTCGAAGTCGATATCCTCAACCTTATCTACGACGTGAGCGAGGAGTTGGCCTTGGCCCACAAGCAAACCAACGACTACGACAGCTTCAAGCTCGGCATCGTGCGGGTATTCGGCTACGACACCTTCTTGACGGCCAACGACCTGTCCGCGCCCGCCCCGGCCCTCACTCAGAAGCTCTACGACGAGGCCCTGGCCTACTTTCAGAGCAAGAACGAGCACATCGCCGCCAACTCGTTGCCGCTGGTGAACGATTTGCTCAATAACGGCACACCCTACGAAAACATCGCCGTGCCCTTCACCGACGGCAAGAAGCAGGTAACGGCCATCGCCAACCTGCGCCGCGCTCAGGCTACCGAAGGCCACGACATCCTGCGCCAGATGGAAAAAGTGGTGGTGCTGAGCGTGATTGATACCGCCTGGACCCAGCACCTGCGCCAGATGGACGACTTGAAACAGGTGGTGCAAAACGCCGTGTACGAGCAGAAAGACCCGCTGCTGGTGTACAAGTTCGAGTCGTTCGAACTCTTCAAGCGCATGATTGCCAAGGTGAACGAGGAAACCGCCACCTTCCTCTTCCACGCCGACGTGCCCGTGCAGGCCGAAATGCAGGGCACCAACGCCGAGCCCGAGTATTACTACGAAAACGAGGAGCACGCGCCCCAACTCACCGTCGAGCACCAGTCCAACCTCGACAGCCTCGGCGCCGGCCCCGAAGACTTCGGCCCCGACTACGCCGCCCCCGCCGTGGCCGAAAAGCAGGTGCCCATCCGCAGCCAAAAAGTAGCCAACCGCAACGACAAAGTGAACGTGCAGTACATGGACGGCCGCACCCAGCGCGATGTGAAATACAAAACCGTGGAGCAGGACGTGCTGCAGGGGCGGTGCATCCTAGTGGATTAGAACGACACTCGTCGGACGAATCGCCCGTAGGGCTTCGTTCGACGAGTGGGCGTATGCTGCCCTAAAACGATTGGCGCGAGCCGTTCAAACCGCACTCGTCGGACGAAGCCCTTCGGGCGATTCGTCCGGCGAGTGCCCCGGCACCGCCCCACATCCCAGCCAACCCCGGAATTTTTCTGGGGTTGTTTTTTACTCCCCCGTGCCACTCCCCGAAGTAGCTCCCGATGACCCCAGGTGATTTCACGCTCGACCTCGTATCGGCCGACAGCCCCCAGTACATTGATTTTGTTCCAGCCCTTACAGCGGCCTACCATGCCCTCAGCACCAGCCCGCCACCCACGGCCCTGTTGGTGAACGTGTCAGCGTGTCGGTTTCTCACGCCGGGTCACTTGGTGGTGCTGGCCTGTTTGGTGGAGGCGTATGGGCAGCGAAAAATCGCCGTTAGCCTCGGCGTTTCTGACAACGAAGTACACGACTACTTGAAAAATATCCGATTTTTTGACTACTGGAAACCGGGATTCGACCGAGGCCGTTTCACGCGCCAAGACCTCGAAACGACGCTTTGCTTGTGGCAGATACATCCCGAAATGATTTACCAACACGCCCGTGAAGCCCAGGCGCACTTCTCCCAACAGGTGTTGCCGGGCAAGAACCTGGACGTATTGGGCCTGAATTGGGCCGAGTTGTTCAACAATATTTGTGACCATTCGCGCTCCGAGGTGCAAGGGTACTGCTTTACCCAACATTACCCCGGCCGGCAGCAAATTGTGACAGCCGTCTGCGATTTTGGCATTGGCATACCTACGTCTATCAATCAAATGCGGCGGGCAGCAGGTGTCGAGCCACTGTCAGAAACGGCTGCTTTGCAGGAAGCATTGCGGCGAGGTGTCACGACACGTTCCACGCCCCGCAACCGAGGCTTTGGCCTGGATAGCTTGGCCACCAGCGTACACGCACTTGGTGGCGAATTGATTTTTATGTCTAATTTTGCGCTCCTATCGCAAAACCCGGCCGGAGAAGTCCACACAAAGAAGCTGCCTTACTGTGTGCCAGGTACGTTGATTGTCGTGACTTTGAACACGGCAGGCCTACCCGACGTAGAGGACGAACCAGATGCCGACGAACTCGGTTTCTAATGCGTCGAACGCGGCACTTCGCCGCACCCTGATTTTATTTTATTCACTTGCACGCCCAATCCCATGGATACGCCCATTATTTTGCTCAACGACGTGGTAAACGGCACCTACACCAACGACGAAGGAGCCAAGCTCTACGCCGCGCTGGCGCCGCACCTGGCGGCGGGCACGGCGGTGCGCCTCTCGTTGCGCGGGGCGTCGGCCATGTCCACTTCCTTCCTCAACTCGTCTTTTGGCGACTTGCTTGACCATTACGGTATTGTCGCCCTGCGTACCAGCCTCAAACTGGTGGACTTTGTGCCTTCGCACGCCGCCATCATTAAAAAGTACGTGGATGATTTGCTGACGCTGGAAGCTGCCTGATGGCCAGATTTTGACGCATAAAGAACCCCGGTTGAATTTTCGACCGGGGTTCTTTTTTTGGTGAAATGGCGTTGGCCTTACCCCCGCCGGGGCGGGCGGTGCTCGTAATTCTGGCTGAGGGCGAGCCAAGCGCGGGCATCGGGTTCGTTGTCGAAGAAATAGGGGTAGAACTCGTGCTGGGCTTGCTGGCGGAGCAGGGTTTCGGTGGTCATGCCCTCGATTTCGGGGCGGTGGCGCTCGGCGGCCACGCAGGCCACGAACACCGGCGAGCCGAGCACCATCACCACCTGTTGGGTGAGCATGGACCCCAGCCAGTCGAGCAGCAGGGGCGAGAATTCGTGCTGCTTTTGCAGGTCGAGGAGCCAGAAGCGGCAACGGTTGTTTTGGAGGGCGGCGGCGAGGAGTTCTTCCTGGGGCGGCAGCAGGGTGCGGTCGGCAATGTCGCGCAGCCAGCGGCCCACCAGCAGGTTAGGGGCTGGCTCGTGGGCCAGGGAAAAGACGTCAGAGAGTACGTTGTTCATCAAATAAAAGAGGAGGAAGGCGGCGGAGTAGCGTTGCCATCAAAGATACGCCCGCCGGTAGGTCCTGCCCGTTTCCGCCCCCGCATTTGCCCGGCGGCCTGTTTTGGGTTTGCGTCAGCCAGGGGGGATGGCGCCGACGGGCACATACAAGGCCCCGAGACGGATGGTGTTGCCGGCGCGGAGTGCTTCGTCGGCGCAGGCCGATGTCGAGCAGCACGAGGTCGGGGCGGGTATCGGCCGCCAGGGCTAGGGCACTGGCCGCGTCGGGCGCTGGCCCCAGCGTTTTATGGCCCAGCTCGGCGAGGCAGGTTGAGGGAAATGGGGGGGCGTAAAAGCAACAATACCACGGCTGTCCTGGGCTGTGTTCGGCAAGTAAAGCTTCTTTTGCTCAACGCCCGCCGCCGCCCGTCGAAGCGGGGCACGGGCGGGATGGTTGGTGAATTGGCGGGTTAAGGATAGTCTTTTTTGAGGCTCCAGCCCGCCAATTCCCCAACCCGCCAATCCACAAACCCACAAACCCGCCCGACCTTTGCCCTATGCCCCCGCTCGCCGCCCGCCTCTTCGACCACACCCTGTTGCGCCCCGACGCCACAGCCGCCCACATTGCCCAGCTCTGCCGCGAGGCCGCCGCCCACGGCTTCGCTACTGCCTGCGTGCCGCCCTGCTACGTGCGGGCCGCTGCCGCCGCCCTGGCCGGCTCGGGCGTGGCGGTTTGCACGGTTATCGGGTTCCCGCTGGGCTACGCCGCCCCGGCCGCCAAGTGTGCCGAAGCCGAAATTGCCCTCGCCGACGGGGCCACGGAGCTGGATATGGTCATGAATGTGGCCGCTTTTAAATCGGGCGACGACGCAGCGGTGCAGGCCGACATCGCCGCCCTGGCCGACCTGTGCCGCGCCCACGGTGTTCTGCTCAAAGTCATTATCGAAACCGCCCTGCTCGACGCGGCCGAAATAACCCGCGCCGCCGGCCTGTGCGCCGCTGCCGGGGCCGATTTCGTCAAGACCTCCACCGGATTTGCCAGCCGGGGTGCCTCGGTCGAAGACGTGGCGCTGCTGCGCCGGGTGCTGCCGGCGCACGTCCGCATCAAGGCTTCCGGGGGCATCCGCACCCGCGAAGGCGCCCTGGCCCTGGTGGCGGCCGGGGCCGACCGCCTGGGGTCGTCCAATAGCCTGACTTTACTTGCCGAAACCGATGAAAACCCCGCCTAACGCCGTGCTCGCCGCCGCCCTGCTGGCCCTGGCCGCCTGCGCCGCCCAAGCCCCCCGCGCCCCCGTCCGTCCGCCCGAAACCGCCCGCGCCGCCCCCGCCCCGCTGCCCGCCGACGACCTGGCCCGCTACCACCTGCCCCTACCGGCCGCCCCGCCGCCCGCCGCCGCCCCCGCGCCCGTTGCTGCCCCGGCCGCCCGCGCCGCCGCCCCGCCGCCCACAGCCCACGCCAACGCCGCCGCCGACCAGCGCCTGCGCGACCAGGCCTACACCAACCAAACCGTGCGCTACACCCAGGGCTACCGCCTGCTCGTGTACCTGGGCCTGGAGCGCGAAGCGGCCATGAGCGTCCGCCGCACCGTCATCGGCCGCTACCCCTCCGAAACCGATTACCTCGTCTTTAAAGCCCCCATGTACCGCCTCTACATCGGCGACTATACCAGCAAGCTGGAGGCCGAGCGCGGCCGGGCGCGGCTGCGCGGCCTCGTGCCCCGGCTGGAGCTGGAAAGCACGTCGGTGCTGCTCGATAAGAACCCGTAGGCGCGGGGCGGGCCGTTGGTTGGGTGCGGCGGCCCCTGCCCGGGGCCAGGCCAAAAAGTCCCCTCCCCGCAAGAAGGAGATGTGAGCGCCGACGAGGCGCGAACCGAAAGTCGGCGGAGCCAACGGGGCGGCGTTTTTAATGAGTGACTGAGCGGATGAGCGGATGAGTGAATTGTTAGTCTGGTGACGCAAGGGGCCGCACCGCCAACTATCAATTCACT
>JANXUO010000586.1 GCA_025356245.1 Hymenobacter sp. | reverse complement strand
CCCGGATACAAGGTGTCCTTTGCACGCCATATGGGGTAAAGACGGCGGCGCAGCAGCGCCCGCAACGAGTCGTGACCACCCGCGTAGGCTGGCATGGGGTCGGCCTCGTCGTACACGATGCCCGGCTGCGGGTCGGGGCGTACCTCCACAGGTAGCGTACCATTTTCCTGCATTTCGCGGTATTGGCGCAGGCCCGCTTGTTGCTGCCATCCAGTGGTTGCGTCAGTTGTCAGAACCAGCGTCAGGCCCAGGGCCAGCGCCAAGGCCATTGCCAGACTAGGCCGCCAGCGCCACAACAGCGCAACGGCTCCCAGCCCCGTGCCCACAAACAGCACATAGCACAACGGGGCGCGTAACAGGCCGAATACACTACCCGAAAAAATCAGCCAAGCCCACGCCGTCAGGGGGGCCAGCGCCACCAGCGCCTGCCCCGCCACCCACCCCAGCCGCAGCCGGCCATCAGGCCGGAGCGTTTCGCGCTGCACGGCCAGCACCAGCAGCAGCCCGGTGCCCAGCACCGCCACAAAGCCCACCGCCAGAAATACTGCGCCCGCAAAAATACCCTCCAACTCGCTGGCTCGCGCTGGCTGCACACTCGCACAAATTAGCAACAGCACCCAGTAGAAGTTGCGCCGGCCCAGTACACCAAACAGTTTCCAATTTTTCATTGCTCCCCTACCGCTTGCCCCAGAGCGGCACCCGGCCCTCGGTGCCCGCCCGCAGCCGCCCGATGTTGGCCCGGTGCGTGTACACGAGCAGCGCCGCCAGCACAAACCCCACCCCCACCATAAAGCCCTGCGCGGGCCGGAACGCGGGCAGCAGCTGCAGCAGCGCGAAGCAGAGGCCGGCCGTCATCGAAGCCAGGCTGACGTAGCGGAAGGCGGCCAGCATCACGATAAACACCAGCAGGCACACGCCCACGGCGGCCGGGGCCACGCCCAGCATCATGCCCAGCACGGTGGCCACGCCCTTGCCCCCCCGAAACTGCGCAAACACCGGATAAATGTGCCCCACAATGGCCAGCACCCCGCAGCCAAGCCGGAAGTAGAGCAGGTTTTGGGGCGGAATAAAGCCGTAGGCCAGCAGCAGGTTGGGCAGGAAGTACGCGGCGGCAAAGCCCTTGAAGGCATCCACGAGCAGCACGAAGGTGCCCGCCTTCGGCCCCAGCACCCGGAAGGTGTTGGTGGCCCCGGCGTTGCCCGAGCCGTGGTTGCGGATGTCGGGCAGATTGAAAAAACGGCGGCCGACCCAGAGCGCCGTGGGGATGGAGCCGAGCAGGTAGGCGAGCGCAAGGGCGAGGACGGGCATAAGCAGGGGGGGGTTGGATGATGGCCACTCGTCGGACGAATCGCCCGAAGGGCTTCGTCCGACGAGTGTTTCACGCGAGTCGTTCTCACCGCAGTGGCCAGACGAAGCCCTTCGGGCGATGCGCCCGACCACTGGGCTACTGCCCGCCAAACGGGTCGTTTTCGGCGGCTTTCTTCTTTTTCTCTTCTTCCTTTTTGAGTTTTTCGGCCTCCTTGGCTTGGGCAGCGGCTTCCTTGGCGGCGTTTTTGGCGGCGTCGGCGGCTTCTTTGGCGGCTTGGGCGGCGGCTTTTTGGTCTTCCTTGGCGGCGGCGGCGGCGGTTTGAGCAGCGGCTTTGGCGGCGTCGGCGTCGGTGGTAGCGGCCGCTTTGGCGGCGTCGGCGGCGGTTTTGGCGGCAGCGGCGGCCGCGGCGGCGGCGGCTTTAGCAGCGGCATCGGCGGCCGCTTTGGCAGGGTCGGGGCCAGGGGCGGCAGCGGGTGTTGCGGTGGGTGCAGCAGTAGAGTCGGCGGCGGGCGTTGCAGCGGGTGTTGCCGCAGGGGGCGTTGCAGCAGGGGCGGCGGGCGCATCGGCGGCCTTGTCCTTCTTGGCTTTTTTGGATTTGTCCTCGGCCGGTTCGGCGTTGGGGTCGTCCATGGGGGCATCGGCGAAGGGGTCGTTGGCGTTGGCTTTTTTGGCCTTGGCGGCTTCCTTGGCGGCTTTGTCGGCTTCCTTTTTGGCCAGTTCAGCCTCTTTGGCGGCTTGCTTGGCGGCGGCGGCCGGGTCGGCGGCGGGGGCGGTGCCGCCGGCTTCGGCCGCAGCGGCGGCTTCGGCGGCCAGCTCCTTTTTCGACTTTTTGGGCTTGGCGGCGGCCGGCGGGGCGTTGGGGTCGTCCATCGGGGCGTCGGCGAAGGGGTCGTTGGACTTGCCTTTTTTGGCCTTTTTGGCCTTGTCGGGGTCGGTGGCAGGCGCGGCGGCGGCGGGGTCGTCGATGGCCCCGTCGAACATGTCGCTGGCCTTTTTCTTCTTTTTCTTGCCATCGGTGGGCACGTCCTCCTTCACCGGCGCGGGCGGGCGGGCGGCAAGCTTGCCGGTGCCCCCCAGGTAGCTGCGCTGGAAATGCGCCCGGAAGCCGTCCACCTCCGGGAAGTCGCCCAGGAAAACGCCCCACTCGGTGGCGGTTTCGATGCTGCCTTTTTGCTTGCCCCCAATCTGGGCGTCGTAGTTCTCGTTGCTCGACTTGGTGAGCAGCGTGCCGTTGGCGTAGTGCAGGTAGTACCAGCTCTGGGGCTCAGGTTCGAGGTAGATGTTCACCTCGTCCTGGGCGTTGTCGTGCTTGATTTCGACGTAGCCGTTGATGGCCGCGTTGAGCGTTTTCTTGCCCACGCCGTTCAGCCCCAGCGGGCCTTCGGAGTACCAGGCCTTGTTTTTACCGCTCCAGCGCAGCGTCACTTTGCCCAGCAGCAGGGTGCGCAGCAGCTTACCCGAAAGCCCGCTCAGGCTGGGGGCCGCCGCGCCTTTGCGGGTGGCGTAGGCTTCCACGCCCTTATCGCCGATAAACTGGCCCAGGTTGTACAGCTCGCTGCTGCTGCCGTTGAGGGCCTCCGGCGAGTTTTTGGTGATTTTCTCCAGGTCGTCGGCCATCACCTCCACCGCTTTGGCGGGCAGGGCAATGTCGAAGCCCAGCAGGGCTTCGATGCGGTAGCGGGCGCTGTCGGGGTTGGCCGTGCCGGTACCGGCCCCGGCAAGGCCGAAGGTTTTGGTGGATTTGATGAACGACATCGGCCCCCGGAAGCCCAGGCGGTTGGTCGAGTCGTGGTAGGTCAGCACCGCGCCCTGGTACACGTTGGGGTCGTCGGCATCCACCCGCGAGAGGCTGAAAAGGCGGCGGCGCTTGTCGTAGCGCAGGGTGCCGTCCACGGCAAACACGGGCACGTCGAGCGGGTCGGGCACGGCAGCCACGTACAGCGGAAACACCCGGTTGGTGGCGTTGCTCACAAACAGGCCGGTCACGAGCGGCACGCCGTCGCCGCCCTTCAGGTCTTTCAGGTTGAGGGCAATGTTTTTCGGGTCGATTGAATCCTTCACGGCAAACCACTCGGCCTTCGCCCGGTCTTTGCCAAACTGAAGCTGCACCTCGCCGTCAAAAATGAGCCCGCGCCGCTGCGAGTTCAGCTTGATGTTGCCGCGGTAGCCGATGCGGGGGGCCAGCAGGAAGTTCTGCTTGGCCTCCACCACGGCCGTGGCAATGGTGGGCGTGCCGGGGTCGGGCTCCAGGGCCTGGCCGGCGGCGTCGGCGGCCTCGCGGTCGGCGGCGCGTTTTTTGGCCACCTTGCCGCCTTTGGCGGCCATCGTGAGCAGCCCGGCCGGGTCGGGCTCGAAGTTTACGAAGTGAATGGCCACCGAGTCCTTGTCGGTTTTGAAGCTGTAGTAGGCGTCGCCGCCAAAGGCCTTTTTCGAGAACACCCGAATGGTGCCGCGGGCCAGATTGTGGAACTTGGCCAGCGAGTCGAGCACCACCTTGGCGTTGCGGAAGGGCTTAAGCTGCCCCCGCGCCAGCACGCTCACGCGGCCCGAGTCCGGAATAATCCAGGCATCGGCCGAGGCCACGTAGGGCACGCCGCCGGCCTCCACGCTGTACCGGGCCAAGTCGTACACGCCGGTGGCGGCCTTGAAGCGCAGCCCGTACTGCTCGGGGTTGGTAGAGTAGAAGTACGACTTGGAGGAGTCGGCTCCCGGCGCGAGGCGCATCCGCACGGTTTTCTTTTTGAAGTCCCAGCGCCCGCCGCTGAGCGTGGTTTTGAACTGGGCGTAGGGCAAATCGATGCTGGCCTTGCTGCCCTCTTCGCGGGTAAACTCGGCGTAGCCCTTCTTCATGTCGTAGTCAAACGTCACGTCGTTGGCCGTGAGGGCGGGCTTGCCGGCTTCGGCCGACTTCACGCTCAGCGCCGCCCGCCGCCCCGAGTAGCTGTCGGACTTAAACGTCAGCTCCGGCGATTTCACGTAGCTCTGCGGCCCGTCCAGGCGGCCGTTGCCGCCCGCGCCCTTGGCCGTGAGCAGCGCCGTGCCCGTGAAGGTGTAGCCCGCCGGGCCGGCCGGGGGCGGGGTTTTGCGGCCCTTCACCGCCCTGGGCGCCGGGGCCGTTTCGGTGGCCGACGCGTAGAGGCGCACGGCCCCGCCCTCGGGCGGCGTGGCCAGAAACATGGAGTCCGTTTTCACGTCCCAGTGCATGAGGTAGCCCTCGGGCAGCAGCATTTTGGGTACGTCCACGCCGTCGGCCTTGCGGGCGGCCACGCTGCCGGCCTTGCCCACGGCCACCACCGAGTCTTTGTAAAACACGAAATCGTCGGAGGTGAAGGTGCCCGACTGGTACTCCACCTTGCCGTCGGCCTGCAAGCCCTTCGAGTCGAGCCGCACCTTGTTGTACACGCGGCCCTTGTTTTTGTAGAGCGCAAAGCCCTCCTTCGGCACGGCGTACTCGAAGCCCAGCGAGCCGTCGGCCTGGGTCGTGAGGCGGGTTTTGAGGTCGGGGATGATGCCGCCGCTTCGGAACATCCCATCGAAACCGGTGGCCGTTTTGCTGCTGCCGTTGAGCGAGTCCATCTTAAACGGCGGAATGTCGAACACCAGCGTCGAGTCGTAGGCCCCGCCCAGCACGTCCTGCTTGCCGAAATAGACGTTCGAGCCGGTTTTGGAGTCGAACGACGGGTAGTTGAGCTTCTTTTTGCGGCCCGACTTGTTCTTGGGGTCGTTCAGAAACAAGCGGCCGGTGCTCACCTTGCCCTTGTTGGTGAGGGTGAAATCGGAAAATTTGCCGGCGGTTTTCGCGCCCTTTTTCTTCTTGGCCTGCGAGCGGATGACGATGGAGTCGATTTTCATCATGTCCACGTAAAACCCGTTGTAGTCAAACTTAAAGTCGCGGCCCCGGAAGCGCATGTTGGCCGCCACCACGGTGCCCCCGAAGGCAATGTCGCGGTTTTTGCCGATGCGCACCCGCCCGCTGTCGGGCTGCACGTACACCAGCGCCGAGTCGTTGTTGAAGTTGAAGCGCTCCACGCCGCGCACCAGCAGCTCGTTGCTGGCCAGGTTGAGGGTGGCGTTGCGGCCCGCGCCCGACATGCTCTTGAGGGCGATGTGGTCGTAGTCGGCCTGGTCGCGGTTGGCGGCCACGTAATGAAAGCCTTTGGGCAGGATGGTGATGTCGCCGGTTTGCCCGTTCCAGGTCACAAAGCCGTCGCGCGTGAGGCCCTGCATGGCCGAGCGCAGGCTGGCCGGCTCCACCCCCAGCCCTTCGGCCAGGTTGATGACGTTGACGGGGTTGGCCTTTTCGTGGGTCTGGCTGTAGCCCACCAGCGCCTGCAGCGGGTGAATGCGGTTGATGCCCTTGAGCTGCTGGTAGCGCGGGTTGGCGTAAAAGTCCTTGCTCTCGAACACGGCGGCCTGCTGGTTTTTGGCCGTCACGATGCTGAACTCCATCTTGGGCTCGCGCAGGTTCCAGGTCAGCAGCTCGGTCTGAATTTCAAGCTGGTGAAAAGAATCCTGGTAAGGCGTGGTTTTGAAGATGCCCTCGTCGCGCCCCAGCTTAAGCTGTTGCTTGCCCTTGAGGTACTTAAACGTGACGCCGGGGTGGTAGAGCGAGTCCTTCGCCCCTTCGTAGAGGCTCACCGAGGCGCGGGTGGCGGTGATGACCGAGTCGCCGAGCACGTAGGCCCGCGACCCGGCCCGGAACTTGGGCTTGCCCTCGGCGCTGACGGTGATGTACGACACCGAGCCGTCGAGCGCGGCGCTCAGCAGGCGGCTGCCCGCCATCGAGAGGCCGCCCCGGTAGTCGAGGTTTTCGCCCAGGGTTTTTATCCGCGCGTCGTTGGTGAGGGAGATGAAGCGCGGGTAGCCATTGTCGGCCGCGCCGGGCTTGCGGCGCGTAGCCTTGTAGCTCAGGGCGCCTTTGATGGGCGCTTGCAGCAGGTACGGGTACGTCAGCGTCACGGGCTGGGCCGTGAATTCGGGCTTGGCGAAATCAAAGTCGAACGGTCCCAGCTCGGCCGTCACGGGGTTGGTTTTTATCGTCCAAGCCAGTTGCGCACCGGTGGCAATGAGGCGGCTCGAATTGGGCACCACCGAGCCGCTCACCTTGCGCAGCACCACCGAGTCGCCGGGGGATGAAAGGGTGATGTCGGCGTCTTTCAGCACCAGCACCGCGCCGCGGGCGGGCGGGGCGTAGTACGTATCGTACGTGGCCGAGGGCGCAAAACCGCCGCTGCCGGCCCCGCCCGCGCCACTTTTGGCGTCGGCCGCGCCGCCGCTCCAGCCGCCGCCGAAGTCGGCGGGGTTGGCTTTGGGCGTTTCGGGGGCGGGCTTGTCGGCGGGCTTGGCCGCCGGGGTGGTTTTAGCCACCGGCTTTTTGGCCGGGGCCTTCTTCTTGGCTGGGGCGCCCCAGCCGGCGTCGGCCTTGCCCCAGCCGTCGTCGTTGCCCCAGCCCCCGCCCGTCGGCGACGACCACAAATCGGCCGTGTCCCAGCCGCTGCTTGACTTCTTTTTAACAACGGGCTTGGGTTTGGGCTTGGCCGCCGCGGGCTTGGCGGCGGCCTTGGCCGGCGCCGCTTTGGGGGCCTCCGGCAGGGGCTCGTCCTTATTCTCAGGAGCGGCCCCAAACTCCAGGTTCGACTCGGCGGCCTGAATCGGGGAGTACGCGAACGACACCGTACCGCCCGTGGCCCGCAGCCCGTTGAAGCCCGACTTGTACACCAGGCCGGTGTTGAAAAACCGGTTGGTCAGCACCAGAAACTTCTCCGTTTCCACGGGCAGCTCCTTCTCCAGCGTCTGGCCCAGCACGTCGAGATACTGGTCAAGCTGCGCATCGCCGAGCTTGGCCACGTTGGCCGCCCCGGTCACGGCATTAAACAGCAGCTCGAAGTGCGGGCGGGGCCGGAACTTCTTAGCCAGCATGGTTTGCGAGAGCGCAATAATTTTGCCCTGCTGCGTGGCCGTCAGCTTGTTCGAGGCCCACAGGGTTTTCAGCCGCGCCCCGCTGGCCACGGCCGCCGCATTGTTCGTGGCCAGCATCATGGTCTGCACGTCCAAAATATACTGCGCGGGGTCGGTCGGAAGCTGCCCATTGTACTTGCCGGCCACCCTGGTTTGCGCCGGTCGCACCGTGCCCGGCGCAGCCCCCGAGGCAGCGGCTGGCACCGGAGTTGCCGTAGCCGGTGCGGCTCCCGGCTTGGCGGCCGGTGCAGCCGCCGGAACGGCCGCCGGATTTTTCAAAGCCGCCGGCTTGGCTGGGGCGGCGGGGGTCGTTTTCTGGGCCAGCGCGGGGGTAGCCGCGCCCGCCAGCAGGGCCAGCAGCCCCGCCAAACAAGCAAATTGCTTCATGAGTAGTACCAAAGTCAGCCCGGCCAGCGGAGGGTGGGGCCGCTACGGGCCTACAATTTCGTGAAGATTGCCGAAACCCAGCCGCGCAGCTCCCGATGGCGCTCGTATTGGAGACCGTTTCGGACGGCTTCGGCGGTTATTTTCGGCAAGTCATCGGCATAAAACCCGCTGAACAAAATTGGTTTCCCGGCCGGCAGCAGGCGGGCGTATTCGTGCATATCCTCCAGCAGCACGTTGCGGTTGATGTTGGCCAGGATGAGGTCGAAAGGGGCTTCATCGGCCAGCAGCTCGGCCCCGCCCAGGCGGCAGGTAATGCCGGTGCAGGCATTTTCGGCGGCGTTGTCGGCGGCGTTTTCCACCGTCCACGGCTCCACGTCGATGGCCAATACTTCGCGCGCGCCCAGCTGCTCGGCCATGATGGCCAGAATGCCGGTGCCGCAGCCCATGTCCAGCACCCGCAACCCGGCGTGGTCAATATCGAGCTGATTTTCAATCATCAGCGCCGTAGTTTCGTGATGCCCGGTGCCAAACGACATACGCGGCATTATCACGATGTCGTAGTCCACGCCGTCGGGCTTGGGATGAAACGGTGCCCGCACCGACACCCGGTCGGCGATGACGAGCGGCTGAAAATTCTTCTCCCACTCAGCGTTCCAGTTTTGCCGCGTGATGATGCGGTGCGAATGCCCCAGCGCCCCCTGCCCAGCATAGCGGACCATTATTTCATCCACCGCTTTGGGCTGAAATAAATCTTCTGTCGTGTAGGCGCAAAAGCCCGCCGCGTTTTCTTCGAAAGTATCGAACCCCACTTCCGCCAGCTCGGCGATTAAAATATCCGAAAGTTCGGCCGGGGCCGTGACGGTGAGTTCAAGGTAGTCCATCTTTTTAATTGCTTGATTGTTGATTTGTTGATTTGTTGACGAGTGCGGCTGTCCCGCAGTGGCCACGGTGGGAGAGCGCAGTGGGCGCAGTATCGGCTCTGGGCTGTTTAGCCAACAGTAATGTTGATGCGGCAAAGTTAGTTATGTTATTCCGCGAGGCGGGGCTGTATTTTTGGGGATGAATTACCTGGCCCTGCACGAGCGGCCGACGTAGTTTTTGGCCTTGACCAGCCTGCTGCCCGCCGAATTTAACGAACTACTCACCGATTTTGCGCCCGCTGGGAGCGGCACTGCCGCTCCCACACCCTCAACGGCCAGCGGCGGCGCATCCCGGCGCATCAGTAGCGGGCCAACGCTTCCTTGTCGGGCACCGACACGATTTTTTTTCTTACTGACCTACTTCAAAATCAACGCCCAGGAACCGTCCGATTGATGCCCGGCCGGTCCAACCGAAATTTATGGCTTTATTTGCCTGCCCAAGTTTTTCACTCAACCCTTTCTTTCGCATGAACTTCCCGCTCCGTTCTCTGCTCGTGGCCCTGGCTGCGGCCGGCACCCTCACCGCCTGCGGCACCGCCGATAAAAAGGCCGACACCGCCACTACGCAGGCCGCGCCCGCCGCCGACGCGCCTGTTGCCGAAACCCCTACCGCCCCACCCGCTGAAGCTGCCCCAACCGCCACTACCGCCGATACCGCCACGGCGGCTACCTTCGATATGAGCGCGGTGCCGGTCACCAGCGCCGAGCTGGGCAGCTTTCCCTACCTCAGCCCGCTGAAAGGCTACAGCGTGAACACGAGTAACAGCGAAGAATATGACTTTGAGCGCGCCTACATGTACGATGGCAAAAACCTGATACCCATAGAAGGCAAGGTTTCGCAGCGGCTCATCGACAATGACAGCGACGCGAAAAAGGCTTCGGAGCTGATGATTCAGCGCAACTACGAGAACCTGCTCAAGGGCCTGGGGGCCGTCAAAGTGCATTCGGGCGAAACGCCCCGAACCGTCATCGACAAGCTTGGCTCCGATAAAGCCTACAAGTACGGCAAGTGGGTGCTCAGTCCTGACCACGTGACGGACACTTACGTCATCCGCCAGAAAAACAAAGAAGTATGGGTGCAGGTGACCCCGCTGGGCAGCGATGGCAACTACGCCCTCAACGTGACCGAACGCGCCGCCATGCCCCAGCAGGCCACCATCCTGAAAGCCGACGACTTAAAAAAAAACTAGCGACGGAGGGCCACGTCGCCCTCTACCTTAACTTCGACACCGACCAGGCCAGCCTGCGCCCCGATGCCCAGCCCATATTAGCCGAAGTCCAGAAACTCCTCATCGGCAGCCCCACCCTGCGCGTGGCCGTGCAGGGCCACACCGACAACACCAGTACGCCCACTCACAACCAGACACTGAGCGAGGCCCGCGCCCGCGCCGTGGTGGCCGCCCTCGCGGCCCAGGGCATCGCGCCGGCCCGCCTGCCCGCCGCCGGCTTCGGCCAAACCCAGCCCCTGGCCAGCAACGCCACCGAGGCCGGCCGCGCTCAAAACCGCCGCGTCGAGCTGGTGCAGCAATGACATTGCGTTGGGGCGTACAATTGAATTATGAAAAATCAGGCGTTCGTTCGTAGAGACGCGACTCTTCGCGTCTCTACGCGTCAAATCCGCTGGTCGTTCAATGCGAGGAGACACGAAGGGTCGCATCTCTACGATAGGGTAAGCCACTTTGCAACGAGTACACACTCATTCAAAACTCAACCTCAACATTCAAAATTTCATTGCCGGCACCCCGCAAACGAGCGGATTTTGGTGTAATGAATGGCGAAATCGGCCTGGCCCCGGTCTTTGGTGACGAACAGCACGTAGTCGGCAAAGTCGCGGTTGGGTGCTTCGTACCACAGGCCGGCTTTGTCGGCAAAAAGCTTATTGCTTTCCTTGAAAACTGATACGTCGGCAAACGCCTGCTCCGGCTCGATGTACACCCGGCCAAAGCAGAAGCTGCGGCGGCTGGGGTCGGTTTCGAGGTAGACGGAGCCGTAGATTTTGCACGGCTCGTAGGAGCCCGCCGGGGCCATTTTGGGCGCGGGGGAGAAGGCGAGGAGCGCAGTGAGCAGGAACGAAAGCATGGATGGGCGTGGCTTAAAACGATTTCACAATCTCCGTAAAGTCGCGGCTTTTAAGGGAAGCCCCGCCAATCAGCCCCCCATCAACGTCGGGCTGCGAAAATAATTCGCGCGCGTTCTGGGCATTGGCCGAGCCACCGTACAAAATGGTGGTGTTCAAGGCCGCCTCAGCATCGTAAGCGCGGGCAATCTGCTCACGGATGTAGGCATGCACCTCCTGCGCCTGGGCGCTGCTGGCGGTGCGGCCCGTGCCAATGGCCCAAATGGGTTCATAGGCAATGGTCACGCGGTCAAACTCCTCGTTGGAGAGGTGAAAAAGCCCGTTTTGCAGCTGCTCGGCCAAGAACTTGAACGTGTCGTCGGCCTCGCGGGTGTCGAGGGTTTCGCCGCAGCAAAAGATGGGTTGGAGGCCCGCCGCCAACGCCGCTTTCAGCTTCTGCCCCAGCAAATCGTCCGACTCGCGGAAATACTGCCGCCGCTCAGAGTGCCCCAGAATAACGTATTCGCAGCCCACCGAGGCTAGCATTTTGGCCGACACCTCGCCGGTGTAAGCCCCGCTTTCCTGCTGGTGGCAGTTTTGAGCACCCAGGCGAAAATTGCTGCCCGCCGGCAGCAGCTGGCCCACGGCTTGCAGCAGCGGAAACGGCGGACAGATAACTACTTGCGGTACCTGCGGACCGGTAGCCTCGGCGGCAACCAGGTTCGTGATTTCCGCTACCAAGGCGAGGCCGTCCGGGTAGGTCAGGTTCATTTTCCAGTTGCCGGCAACGAGATTTTGACGCATAGCGAAGGGGGGTTTAGACCCGCAAAGCTACGGCAACGGCAGGGCTCCACAGGTTGAAAACCCGCGTTACAGCTTCTGAAACTCGCCTTTCTCGGCTAGGATGCGCTCGTTTTCGCGGGCAGCGGCCAGCGAGGCCACTTCCCAGGGCTGACGCTTGCCGCCCTGCCGGGCCGCTACAAAGCCAATGAGGGCCACGGCCACCGCCACGGCCAGCGTTATCCAAGCCAAGGTGGGCTCGTCGCGCAGGCGGGCACCCCAAATGCCCACCAGCGCCCAGCTTACCGTGAGCGCAAAGGCCCAATCCTGGAAGCCCGCCGTAATCAGCAGCGCCACCACGGCCACCACCCCTATTAGCACATAGGCCAGCCAAACCGACAAATCAGGGCTGGCCTGCCAGCCCAGGTGCTGCAGACCGATGGTGAAATTGATAGCCGCTGCCACCGAAATCCAGCCCAAATACACGGCAAAAGGCATACTCACCCAAAAAGGTGCTTCCTTGGCCAGTACCAACGGGCGGGCGTGCCCGTACACCAACATGAGCGCCACCAGGATAACGGCCATCACCGCCACGCTGGGCATAATCAACTCAAAAGAGAAAAGCACCACCCATAGGCCGGTAGCCAGATTGGCCAACGTCAGGGGTTTTGCCACGGCGTCGGGCAACGGGTTACTTTGCTGGCCGGGCAGCAGCTGCCACACAGCATAAATCAGCAAACCTAGAAAAATCAGCCCCCAAACGCTAAAGGCGTAGCCCGCCGGGGTAATGGACGTGGGATGCTTAGCCGACAGCGTAGCCATGTCCTGCCCGCCGAATGGGCGAAGGTTAGACCAAGCGTTCAGGACAATGTTAGCGACGATGGCCAAGGCAGCCAACCAGCGCCACGGACGCGCCGCCGCAAAGGAATCTGACATAGTAATGAGGTAGAAGAATTGGGAAGAAACCGGGCAAATATGTCGGCTAGCGGCGAGAGGAGTGGCTCATACTAGTCCGGCATATTATTTACGAAATAACGACCCAGAACGGTTTAGGTTTCTGCATGGTTGCCCAACTATTAGCCCAACTGCCCAAAAACGTACATCAGCCGCTTATTTTTTCCGCCAAAAACCGGGCGGTATGGTTGCTATCCTTCAGTTTTACCAGCTGTTCGGGCGTACCTTCGAACAGCAAATGGCCGCCGTTAAGCCCACCCTCCGGCCCCAGGTCAATCAGCCAATCGGCACACTTGATGATGTCCACGTTGTGCTCGATGATGAGCACCGAGTTGCCCTGCTCCACCAGCGCGTTGAGGGCTGTGAGCAGCTTGCTGATGTCGTGGAAGTGCAGGCCGGTGCTGGGCTCGTCGAAGATGAAGAGGATTTTGTTCTGGTGCAGCGTGGCGCCTTTGGTGAGGAAGGAAGCCAGCTTCACGCGCTGGGCCTCGCCGCCCGAGAGCGTGTTGGCCGACTGCCCCAGCCGGATGTAGCCCAAGCCCACATCGAGCAGCGGTTGCAGGCGCTCGGCCACCTTGGGCTGGCTTTTGAAGAAGCTCACGGCGTCGGCCACGGTCAGGTCGAGTACCTGGGCAATGTCGAGTTCCTGAAATTTCACATCCAACACGTCCTGCTTGAACTTGCGGCCGCCGCAGCTTTCGCAAGTCAGGTAGATGTCAGCCATGAACTGCATCTCGATTTTCACCTGGCCTTCGCCCTGGCACACCTCGCAGCGGCCGCCCTCCACATTAAAGCTGAAGTGCGAAGGTTTCATGCCCCGCGCCTTGGCCAGCGGCTGGTCCGAAAACAGGGTGCGAATGGCGTCGTAGGCCTTCACGTAGGTCACCGGGTTCGAGCGCGACGACTTGCCGATGGGGTTTTGGTCCACAAATTCGACGTGCGACACTTGCCCCTGCACGCCGGTCAGCTTGTCGAATTTGCCGGTGCTTTCGCCCGCGCCGCCGCCCAGCATCTTCATCAGCGCCGGGGCCAGAATACGCCGGATAAGCGTCGATTTGCCGGAGCCCGATACGCCCGTCACTACCGTCATTACGCCCAGGGGTAGCTTCACGCTCACGTTTTTGAGGTTATTTTCGCGGGCACCCGTCAGTTCCAGGAAGTTGCGCCAGGGGCGGCGCACCTTGGGCACCGCCACTTCCAGCACCCCGCTGAGGTACTTGCCGGTGTAGGTTTCGGTGTCCCGCATCAGCTCGGCAAACGTGCCCTGAAACATGAGATTGCCGCCGCCGCTGCCCGCCTCGGGGCCAATGTCAATCACCTGGTCAGCGGCCTGCATCATCTTCTCCTCGTGCTCCACCACCACCACGGTGTTGCCCAGTTGCTGCAACGAGCGCAGCACGCCAATCAGCTGCTCGGCATCCTTCGGGTGCAGGCCAATGCTGGGCTCATCCAGCACGTACATCGAGCCCACCAGGGCCGAACCCAGCGACGTGGCCAGCGAAATCCGCTGGCTCTCGCCGCCGCTCAGCGTGTTGCTCAAGCGGTTTAGGGTGAGGTAGCCCAGGCCTACGCGGTGCAGGTAGCCCAGGCGGTTGGCAATTTCGGTGAGCAGGCGGTCGGCCACCTTTTGCTCGTGCGTACTGAGGCTAACGTGCCCAAAAAACGTCAGGGCGTCGGCGATGGGCAGCAGCACGATATCGGCAATGCTACGGCCGTCGATTTTGACGTACTGCGCATCCTTGCGCAGGCGGGTGCCCCGGCAGTCGGGGCATACGGTGCGGCCCCGGTAGCGGCTTTGCAGTACCCGGTACTGAATTTTGTGGGTCTGCTCGGCCACCCACTTAAAATAGGCATCAAGGCCGTCGAAGTGCTTATTGCCCGTCCACAATAAGCGGCGCTCGGCTTCGCTGAGGTCGTTGTAGGGGCGGTGGATGGGGAAATCGAACCGGATGCCGTTTTTGAGCAGCGGCTTGAGCCACTCGCCCTGCTTTTCGGTGCGCCAGGGCGCAATGGCTCCCTCGTACACGGTCAGGCTCTTGTCGGGCACCACCAAATCCTCGTCGATGCCCAGCACCGAGCCGAAGCCCTCGCAGGTGCGGCACGCGCCGTAGGGGTTGTTGAAGGAGAAGAAGTTAGCGCTGGGCTCCTCAAAGCTCAAACCGTCCAACTCAAATTTGTCGGAGAAGACTCGTGTCTCTTGTTTCTTGTTGCTTGTTGCTTGTTGGTCGTTTTCGACGGGCTGTTTCCTGACTTTTTTCGATTTCGTTGGCTTACCATCCGAACCAGAAGCAAGGGACAAGGAACTAGAAACCCCTTCAAGCTCCACGATGCAAGTGCCGTGGCCCTCAAAAAACGCCGTTTGCACCGAGTCGGCGAGGCGGAAAAGCAGGTCTTCGTCGTTGGGGCGCAGCACGGTGCGGTCCACCATAATGAATACCTCACCGGTCACTTCGGGCTTGCCCTCCCCTACCAGGTCTTCGATGAAGGCGGTTTCGCCGTTGGCCACCACCCGGCTGTAGCCTTTTTGCAGCAGCAAATCCAGCTCCTTGCTCATGGGGCGGATTGGGTCGGGGCGGTGCAGCGGGGCCAGCAGCATGGCCTTGGTGCCTTCGGGCTGAGCAGCCAGAAAATCAACCACATCGGCTACCGAATCCTTCTTTACCTGCGCGCCACTGGCAGGCGAAAACGTGCGGCCCACCCGCGCAAACAGCAGCTTGAGGTAGTCGTAAATCTCGGTGCTGGTGCCGACGGTTGAGCGGTTGTTTTTGATGCTGACCTTCTGCTCTATGGCGATGGCCGGCGAGATGCCCCGGATGTAATCGACATCGGGCTTGTCCATGCGGCCCAGAAACTGCCGGGCGTAGCTGCTCAAACTCTCCACGTACATTCGCTGACCTTCAGCATACAGCGTGTCAAAAGCCAGGCTCGATTTACCCGAGCCGCTCAGGCCCGTGACGACGATGAACTGGTTGCGCGGCAGGGCCACGCTGAGGTTTTTGAGGTTGTGAACCCGGGCATTTTTGATGAGGATGAACTGGCGCGGGTCGAGGTGGTCGATGGCATTGTCGGCCGGGGCGGCCTGGGTCAAAGCGTCTTTCTTGGGCATGGTGGGAGTAACAGCGGGCAGGGGGCGAAAGGTTGCGGCCGGGCAAGTGCAAAGGTCGGGGCTGCGGGCCGAGAATGCGGTTTCCATACCCTCAAAAAACAAGGGGCAGCGCCTTGCGGCCCTGCCCCTTGCCAACCCTCACATCAGCCAGTGCCGGGCGGCGGCGGCCAGCGCCGCCTTCACCGTTTCCAGCATCAGCCACCACCAGAAACCTTTGGGGGCCGCCGGTGGTATGGGTTTACGAAGCACGGACTTTCGCCGTATCTTCGCCGCACGTTTCTTGCTCATCTGACCGAGAAGTGAGGTGCAATTCCACCTTCTTCTTCGAAGCCCTTGGTATTCCAGTACCCAGGGCTTCACCTTTTCAGGGGCAGCCGTGTGGTGAGGTGGAAAAACCGTGCGGTACGGGCGAAGGTAAGCGGCCAACCGGCTCTGCCCTTGCCCGGCGGCATGAGTGGCTACTTCTTCCCCGCGCCCAGCTCTAAATCGCGCAATTTATCGGATTTCCAGGCCGTGACGGCCACCACGCCCAACGTCATCAGCCCACCGAACACCACGCTGGGCACCGTGCCCAGCAGCCGGGCGGCGGCCCCGCTCTCAAAGGCCCCGATTTCGTTGGAGCTGCCGATGAAGATGTTGTTGACGGCCGACACGCGGCCCTTCATGTACTCGGGCGTGTAGGTGTGGATGAGGGTAGAGCGCACGATGACCGACACGGAATCGAATACGCCCGTGAGGAACAGCATGAAGAGCGAGAGGTAGAAATTCTGCGACAGCGCGAACCCGATGGTGGCCAGGCCGAAGCCCGCCACCGCCCATAGCAGCTTGCGCCCGGCCCGCTTGCGGAGCGGCGAAAACGTAATCCAGACCGCCATCAGGGCGGTGCCCACGGCCGGGGCGGCCCGCATCAGGCCCAGGCCGGTGGGGCCTACGTCCAGAAATTCCTTCGATGCAAACACCGGCAGC
>JANXUO010000549.1 GCA_025356245.1 Hymenobacter sp. | reverse complement strand
CGGTAGCGCGGGGCCAGGCCCAGGCTCCAGTTGTTGCGGTCGCGGCGGGTCAGGTCGGGCTGCCGGCGGTCGTCGGCAAACCAGCGGGCGCTGTAGTTCACGTCCCAGGCCAGCGGGCGGCGGTAGTCGGTCGAGATGAAGCCGTTGAGACCCAGGTTGGCGGGCTTGAAAACGTAATACTGGCCAATTGGCTCCTTGCGCGGGTCGAAATAATCGCGGGTGCCGGGCGAGCAATCGAAGTTGAAGCCCGTGGTCAGGAAGTTTTTGGTGAACGTGGTGTTGGCCCCGCCGTAAAGGCCGGCATCCTGAAAAACCGCGGGTTGCTCCAGCAGCGAGTAGCTGATGCCAGCGTAGGTGCGGAGGCGGTTCACTTTCCAGAAGGGCTGGTAGATGTTGTAGCCCACGTTGGCCGACTGCGAGATGGAGTTGTTGGCGAAGAGCAGGCCCAGGTCGTTGGGGTCGTAGGTGTGCGACTCGATGCCGTGGTCTATGTTCCAGGTGAAATTGCCCGATACCTTGCCCGCGTTAAGGTAGTATTTGTAGCCGTTCTGGTTGTCAATGTCTTCGTCGCTGCCAAAGGCCTTGCCCCGGCGGTGCGAATAGACGGCGCGGCCTTCGAGGGCGTAAGCGTTTGACTTGTTGGCAAATCGGAACAGGCCACCGGTCACGTTGGCGTCGTAGGTTTCGCCGCGCCGGGTCACGTTGGTGTTCACCAGGCTCAGGTAGGAGTTGTTTTTGAGGCTCTGGTCGAGCACCACGATGCTGTAGTTGGCGAAGGGCTGGGTGAGGATTTGCCGTTGCGCGCCGCCGCTCGAGTCCTGCACGGTCGCAAACACGTCGTTGCTCAGGGCGTTGAACACGCCCACGCCCAGGCCCTTGGCCGTGCGGCCCGACACCTTGGTCGCGTTCAGCAACTGCGTAATGCCGGGGTTCTGCACCACGAACTCGCCGGGCCGCCGCTGTCCGTCGGCACCCCTCGCACCTTTTCGCAACTGATTCTCAACCCCATAAAATCCAATGGGTTGTGCCCCCACACGCCGCGAATAAAACAGCCCGCCCTTATTGAACAGCTCGGTGCCCTCGGTGAAAAACTGCCGGTTTTCGTTGTACTTCACCTCAAACGGCGACAGGTTCAGCACCTGGTTGTCGCTCTGCACCTGCCCAAAGTCGGGCACCAGCGTGGCATCGAGCGTGAAGCTCTCGTTGATGCCCCACTTCACGTCGGCCCCGCCGTTGAAACTGGTGCTGTAATCGCGCTTACCCTGCTCGTTGTGAGAATAATGATTGACGTAGGCCGACACGTAAGGCGTAAGCGAAAGCCGCAGCGGCGGCCTGATGTCGCGCAGCCCCGTGAGGTCGCCCCACTGGTTGGCAAACCCATCCACGGCGGGCTTGACTTCGTTCCAAAAAAACGTCTGCCGGGTGCTGCGCCGCTGCCGCCCGAAGTTCAGCCCCCACAACTGCTCCGGCGCGTTGCTGAAGCGCAGGGCGGCGTACGGAATCCGCATTTCGGCCACCCAATCGCGGCCCCGCACGGCGCAGTGGGCGTCCCAAACGGCGTTCCAGTTGGTGTCCTCGCCCCCGGCCGGCGACTGCCGCGCATCAAACTGCACCCCGCTGGGCGTGACGACGAATTCGTAGCCGTTCAGCCGGTCGTGGTACGTGTCGAGAAACACGCCGAACCAGTCGGCGTTGCCGATGTCATCACGAGCCGTCAGCTCGTTGAGGATGGAATCGGCGGCCACGTCGTGCATGATGGCCCCGACGTAAATCGCCGCGTCGTCGTACAGCACCCGCACTTCGGTAGCGTGCTTTTCGAGGCGGCCGGGCGTGGGCTCCTGCTCGTAGAACTGGCTGGCAATGGGGGCCGTAGCCCAAGCGGCCTCGTCGAGCAGGCCGTCGAGCTTAGGCGCGGGGCCAGCCAGGCGCACCGCCGTCAGGCTGCGTTTGGGCGCCAGGCGAGCCTTGTCGGCCTCGGCCGAAACGGTAGCTGTCGGGGCCGGGGCGGGCGTTTGGGCCAGCGCTGGGCTGACCATCAGCAACCAGCAAAATGTCAGCAGCAACCCGCTGCGGCGCAGGCTTCGTTGCAGGTTGCGGAGGTAAAAATAAGGCGTCAAAACGGTGGGTTCATGGCGGAAGGTTAGCGGCAAAGGACGTGGAAAAGGGGGCAGTCGTTGCGGGACAGAGGCTTAATTTTTGCGGTGTTGAACGTGTACCGCGAAGCTCCTGCTTCGCGGTACACGTTCACCTTCACCGGGCGCGGGCGCGTTCTTCCTGGGCCGCGCCGGTGCGCGGGCCTTTTGCTACCAAACCCGTATTGCCAAGTTTGTAGGTGAAGGCTAGTCGTAGCAGGCGCGTGTCGTTGCGGCGAAAAAAGCCAAAATCCTGGGCAGCGTATTGCACGTCGGCGGCCCCGCGCTCGGTGTAAAAAATATCGGCCAGGCTCAGGCCAATTACCACTTTTTCGCGGAATAATTTGGCCGTAATCCCGCCGTTAAATCCATAATAAGCCACCGATTTAAAAAAGCCCTGAATACTGGGCGAATTATAATAGCCCGCCAACTGCGCCGTAACGTGCGGCGCGACGGTAAAGGCGTTCGACAGGCTCAAATTATAAACAAATAAGCGGCGGTTTTGCGGCTGGGCCGCAAGGGTCGAACGAAAAGCATCGACGTACACCGTGGCGTTGTTATCTACTTTCCACCAACTGCTTATGCTGAACGGAGCCAGCACTGTAAGGCCGTAATTGTACGAGTACCCCAGGTTGCCAAAGGTATAAGTTGTTTCCTGGGTCGCAGCATTTTGCAGTGGATATTCCGAAGAAAACTGGCTGGTGTAATTAAAAAACGGCGAGACATTCAGCGTATTTTTGAACACGTTGGCCCACTCAAAAGCATCGGTAAAAGCGGGTTGTAAAAATGGATTTCCCTGGTTGGAAAAGTATTGGCTCTGGTAACTCAAAAACGGGTTGAGCGAAAAGAAATCGGGCCGCTCGATGCGCCGCGAATACGATAGATTGAGTTGGTAATTTTCCGAAGCTTTGTACTGCAAATAAACCGTCGGAAAAAGCCGGAAATAATTGTTGGCGTTGCTGGTTTTGGTGGTACCCGACACGCCCAGGGTGCGGGTATATTCGCCCCGCAGGCCCAGCTGCAAGGCTATTTTGGCCCAATCGCGGCTGCTGGAAGCGTAGGCAGCGTACACGGTTTCGGTGTAGCCGAATTGGTTGGTTCGCAGCGCATCGTTGTGCCATTCGTCGGCTTGCCGCCGCTCAAACAGGAAGTCGTTTTGGGTTTCGACGCGGCTGAATTTGGCCCCTGTTTCGAGCTTGAAACCCGACAGCGGCAGCGTCGCATCAACCTTGAGCGAGTGGATGTATGTGGCTCCGTCGAGTTGGGTTCGCAGCGGCTGCAACGGCCCGACCGCTGCCGAGCTTATTGGGCTAAAATTTTGGTTGACAAGCTCCTGCTGCCGGTTCGATTGGTAGCGGGCGTAGTTGGCATCCACCGAAATAACGGTGCCCAGCGTGTCGGGCTTCGTGGTGAAATAGCCGTCAATCGAGTAATTGTGGCTCGCGTCGGCCGCCCGGCTAGTGGTTTGAATGGTGGTGTCGGAGAGCATTCCAGCAGCAAATAATTGCGTTGTTCCGCCAGCCGTGTTGGGGTTATCGACGGCGTAGAAGCTGGCCACAAGGCCACCGTTGGAGCGCGGGCCGGTTTGCACGTCCACTTGGGCTTTGGCGTCGTGGTAGCGGGTGGTGCTGACGGCGCGGTTAGCGGTGCGCAACTCGGTGGGCGGGCGCAGCGGGTCGCGCTGCCGGGCATACTGCGAAATGGCTTCAAACGAGCGGTTGCGGCCCAGGAAGTAGCTGGCGTTCAGCTCCACGGCCTTGCGCTTGCTGTTGAGCACGGCCCCGCCGCCGTAGCGGCCGTACTGCCCCCGGCTGCCGCGCAGGGTGAGGTCGGCGTTCCAGCCCGGCTGTCGCCGGTGCCGGGTGCGGATGTTGAGAATGCCCGCGCCGCCCTCGGCATCGTAGCGGGCGGGCGGCGTGGTAATAACCTCCAACTGCTGAATATTCTCGGCGGGCATCGTGCGCAGCATATTCATCAGCGCCTCCTGGCTCAGGCGCACGGGGCGGTCGTCAATCAGCACCAAAACGCCGCTCTTGCCCGCCAGCACGATGTTGTCGGTGGCCGTGACGGTCACGCCGGGGGCGCTTTTGAGCACGTCGTAAGCAGTGCCGCCGGCTACGGCGGGCAGCTGGTCCACGTTCAGCACGAGGCGGTCTATTTGACGTTCTATCAATGGCTTGCGGGCCGTCACCAGCACGTCGCCGAGCTGCTGGACGGCGGGCAGCAGTGGCAGCGGCGGCAGTTCCAAGGCGCCTCCGGCGGCCAGCGTCAGCGTAGTCGAACGGCCGTCGCAGTAGCCCAGCGCCTGCACCCGCATGCGGTAGGTGCCAGGCTGCAGGTCGGCGAAGCGGAAGCGGCCCTTTTCGTCGCTCAATGTGCTCTTTACCAAACTCGAATCGGCGGCTTGCAGTAGCAGGACGTTGGCAAATTCCAGCGGCTCGCGGGCTGCGTTGCACACGCTGCCGCGTAGCTGGCCCAGGCGCAGCGTATCGGCGGGCGGGCGGGGCGGAGCCGCGACGGGCGGGGCATTTTGATGGGCAGCGGGCGCTGCTTGTGCGTTGATAGTCAAGCGTAAAATGAGTATCAACACAAGCAAAGCGCCGGACACGGCAATGCCAGCCACGCCCAAAAGGCGAGAGAAAAAATTGACCATGAAGAAGGGGGTTATTGGTAGAATCCGTGCTGTGCGCTCAATTCAACCTACAAACGGTCTAAACCACGACGGGCCGGCTGCACCCTCGGCAACCGGCCCGTTTCCTGTTCGTTGGCTGGCGTGAAACCTAGCGCGTCGTGGTGGAGTTTTCCGTCACGTTCATCTTGAAGCTACTGCGCCGGCTTTTTGTGTCGGCCGGGGCCAGGAGGCGGCGGTATTTTTCGGCCGTGGCGGCGGGTTGCGGCTGGCCGTTCACCCGCATTCCGCCGTCGTTGAGTTCGAAGGTGAAGTCGGTGGTTTTGGGGCCAATCAGACCGTCGCGGCGCAGGGCATCGCGCAGCTTAGTGGTGCTGGGAGCAGCGGGCGGCGCGGGCGGCATGGATGGCATGGGTGGCGCGGGCGGGACCTGCCGGTAGCGCGGGGCACGGGGCGGCAGCGGTGGGGCGGGCAGCCCCAAGCTTCCAGGGCCCCCTTCGAGGCGGTTTAGCTCGGCTTCGGCGGCCCGAATTTCGGCTTGCAGCTTGCGGCGACGAGCGGCCTGAGCGTCGGTTGGCGGGCGGTTCAGGGGGCGGCTGTCAACATCCGCTTGGCGCGTGTCGACTTCGGCCTGTCGCGTATCGGCATCGGCTTGGCGACTGTCAGCATCAGCTTGGCGGCTGTCGGCTTCGGCTTGGCGGGAATCTTCCTCGGCTTGACGGGTATCTTCTTCCCTTTCACGGCGGGCTTCGGCTAGGTCGCGGTCAGTTTCGTCGAGGTCGCGCACGGCTTCTTCGATGTCGCGGCGGGCTTCGGCTGTCAGCCGGGGGTTTTGGAGCTGCTTGCGGAGGTCGCGGCGGGCATCTTCGTTGGCTTCGGCAACTAGTTTTTGGTTGCGTTCTGCCTGTTGGATGCGGGCCTGAGAGCGGCGACCTTTGCCTCGGAGGCTATTATTCAGCTCGATGCGGGCTTCGCGCAGGCCCTGGCTGGCTTCCTCCAGCCCCACGTTTACGGCCACTGAGCTTAGGGCCAGTGCGTCCTCTACCAAACCGCCCAACGCGCGCTCGTTGATGTTGATACGCACCACGTCCTCGCCCCGACGGCCCCGACTGGTGACGACCATGCGCTCGGCGTTGCGCTCCAGGCGGCGGCTCAAGCGCTCTATTTCGCGCTCGGAGCGCGGGCTGTTGTTTTCGCCGAAATCGGGCACCGGGGGGCGGGGCGGGGCGGGCGGCACCGGCACCACCAGCACTTGGTCGGCCCGGCCGGTACGGGCCTTGGCATCGGCGGCGGCATCAATGCGCTCACCGTTCACTACCAACTCTTTCACGCGCCCTTTTTTATCTTTGGTGATGACTACCGTCGCGGGCTCCGACGAGTATTCGCGCGGGCTGGTAACCTGCCGACGGGTGGTGTCGTCGTCGGCTAAGTTGGCCAGTGGCAGCCGCGCCGCGCCGTTACCGGCCGCCATGCTCAAGCCAGCAGCAGCAGTTTCCAGCACCTCGGCCGAAGCGGGCGCGGGCCGGAAGCTGAGTGGGGCCGCTGCCCCGCGCCGCGTGGTATCGGCCAGGCCAGTCGAGATGGATTTGGTAGTCGTGGTCACGGTTTTAGCGAAGCTGCGCCAGCCCCGCGCGGCCTGCCCGGCCAGTGGCCCAGCCACCGTAGCGCCCGCGCCCAGCAGGCCCAGGCTGCCCAGCAGCAACACCATGGCCAACGCGCCTTCGGTACGTGTGGGGGCAGGCCGGTTTTGCACCAGCCGCCGCACCCGGCCCAGCAATGAGCCCCGCCCGCCCAAAGCCGCCAGCGCCAGCTGCGGCGCGGTGCGCGTCAGGGCTGGCAGTTGGGCCTGGGCTTGCGTCCATTCGGCCAGCGCCGTGAGGGCGCGAGCCAAGCGCAGGGCATCGCCGTCAACGAGTTGGGTAGCGAGGTCGTCGCAGCAATTTTCACGCTCGGTGCGCAGGCAGCCGCTCATAAACCACACCGCCGGGTGGTAAAAAAACACGGTTTCGGTCACCGTCAGCAGCAGGTTCACGAGGTAGTCGCGGCGCAGCACGTGGGCCACTTCGTGGGCCAGCACGGCCTCCAGATAGCCGGGGGCGAGGCCCGCCACTGCGCCCAGCGGCAGCAGCACCACCGGCCGCAGGTGGCCCAACACCACCGGGCCAGTCACGAGGGCCGACTCCAGCAGCTGCACCGGCCGCCGCAGGCCCGCCCGGCGGGCCAGTCCGGCCAGGCGGTTTTGCCAAACCTCCCCCAGCGGCTGCACCCGGTAGCGCCGCAGCCGCTGCACCAGCAGCAGCCCGCCCAGCAGCCGTACCGCCATCAGCAGCAGCCCGACAAACCACGCCAGCACCAACAG
>JANXUO010000534.1 GCA_025356245.1 Hymenobacter sp. | reverse complement strand
CGAAAAGCGCCGCTTAGAGCAAATTCGTGGTTGGTGTACAGGTTTAATTTTATCTTAGCGGCATGAAAGCGTACTCCGATGATTTGCGTAAACGGGTGCTGGCGGCGTGTGCGGCCGGGACGCACACGGTGGGCGAGGTCGCCGCGCGGTTTTGCGTGTCGGACTCGTTTGTGCGCAAGTTGCGCCGCCGCCAGCGCACGACGGGGGCCAGCGGGGCTTTGCCCCACCGCAGCGGCCCGGCCCCGCTGCTCGACGCGGCGGCCCGCGCCCAGCTGGCCGCCTGCGTGGCCCGGCAACCCGACGCCACGCTGGCCGAGTTGCGGGGCCAGCTCGCGGCCGAAGGCGGCCCGGCCGTGGGGCAAACCACGGCCTGGAAGGCGTTGCGGGCCCTGGATTTGCGGCGAAAAAAAAGAGCGTCCACGCCGCCGAGCGCGCCACGCAGCGGGTGAACAACCTGCGCCGCGCCTTCCTCGAAGCCCTGCCGGGGGAAGATGTCACGCGCTTCAAGTTCGTGGACGAAACCAGCGTGAACCTGACCTACACCCGGCGCTACGGCCGGGCCCAAGGCGGCCGGCGGGTGGACCAGGCCGTGCCGCTGCACAACGGCCCGAACGTGACGCTCGTCGCCGCCTTGACCCCGCGCGGGGTCGAGGCCGTCATGGAACTCGACGGGGCCGTGGACACGGCCGCCTTCGTGGCCTACATTGACCAGGTGCTCGGCCCCACGCTCGTGCCCGGCGACGTGGTCGTGCTCGACAACCTGCGCGTCCACAAGGCCCCCGCCGTGGCCCAAGCCCTGGCCGCTTTCGGGGCCCGTTTGCTGTTTTTGCCGCCCTACTCACCCGATTTTACCCCCGTCGAACTCGCCTTCAGCAAGCTCAAAGCCCACCTCCGCACGGCCCAGGCCCGCACCCGTGACGCCTTGACCCAGGCCTTGCGAACGGCCGTTGACTGGATAACCCAAGCCGATGCCGAAAATTGGTTTGACCATTGCGGATACCATGTACACTAACTGCGAATCTGCTCTAATCCGATTCCTGTGATGCCCCTCGACGACCTCTTGGTGCCCCGTCACCCCCAGCCGCGCTTGCACGAACAGCAGGTGCAGGCGTTGCAGCAACTGCCGGAGACGGAACGCGCTGCCCACGCGCAGCTGCTCCGCCTGGGCAATGCGGCGTACTGCTACCACCAGCGGGCGGAGGCCACCTCACCGAAGCTGATTTTCAGCATTGGCTGGCCGGGCTACCGCCCCGGATGCGCCAGGCGATGACTGCCGCTGGCTTCGCCGCCGCAAACAGCAGCTGGGCTTTTCGGCGCCACGTGCCCGAACGCCACGACCTCGGCTACGCGGCCTTCATGCAGCAACTACTCTCGGCCGAGGACCGGGCCTTCTGGCAGCAACAGGACGACGAAGCCGCTTAGCGTGATTTTTCGCCCCGTTGTAACGAGAACCCCTGCCACAGTATTTACTTGATAG
Source organism: Hymenobacter sp. (assembly GCA_025356245.1). Taxonomy (GTDB): domain Bacteria; phylum Bacteroidota; class Bacteroidia; order Cytophagales; family Hymenobacteraceae; genus Hymenobacter. The sequence continues at coordinate 756 of JANXUO010000534.1, read as the reverse complement.
TCCGAGCCAGCGGTTGCTGCTGGATGCAAAACGCTGTCCACCTTCTGGTTACAATTGCAGTGCTTCGCATCTCGTGAACAGTTGAAAATGCAGAATGCCCTGGCCAGTGTAGGCCAAGGCATTCCATAATTAAGCACCTGACGCGACTAGAATTGGGGCAGGCTTAGCAGGTTGTCTTTTTGGGTGGAATCCGGCTCCGTCTTAATGTACTCGTTGCCGGCCGCACTCTTTTGATGGGTGATGCTGATGGTACGACCGTCGCGGTGAACGAAAAAGGGATACTCCTGCTTCAGATAAGCAACAACTTGTGGCACGGTGAGTTGGAATTCCCCGTTTGAATTGGTGCCCTTTACATCGGTGATGTGCTCGTGTGAGCTGTTCGCGTTCGATTTGCGGATGTGGGTAATGCGATTGGACATGGGTAAAAAAGCTAGCGTTTGGTGGAGAAATAATCGAGGGCCCAAACTAGGCCACCGATGGAAAGCAATAGCACCAGGACAGCACGAGTGTCTTTGTCGAACGTGCGTAAAAAGCGAACGGCAGCAGTCGAAGCTTGCACTCCCTGGCTAATGGTGCCGGTGATGCTCATCAACTCGTTAACCGAGGTTGGGGTGGTTGAAGTCATTGGTTAAAGGAAAAAGAATTAAAAGTAAAAAAAAGAGAAAAGTGAGAAAAAGAGGTTTCAGGCGCGTTTAACCAGTTGCAGTAGGGAAGTCCACGGCCGGGCCCTCCCAGCACCCGGTGATTTGATACAAC
>JANXUO010000322.1 GCA_025356245.1 Hymenobacter sp. | reverse complement strand
ATCGACGAATGGGTGCTTTTCGGGTTGGCAGAAGCGGGCGGCGCGGGGCACGCCGCCAGCGGCCAACTCGCGGGCCATCGTGCGCCGCAAGAGGCTATCGGCGGTGGCGGTGATGGAATCGCCGGCCCAGCGGGTAGCCTTCAGCAGGTCGGCGGGCATGATGCGCTTGACTTCCCAGTTGGCGGTTTCGATGCCGATGCGCTTGCTGTCCTTGAGGTGTTCGATTTGGTCGGGACGGCAGGCGGAGAGGGCCAGCAAAAGCACGGCAAGGCACCAAAGTAAAGGCGGGGTTCGCAGCACGGGGTTTGGTTTTTGGTAACAGCTTTTCGGAGGGGCTTCGCCTTGGTTGTCAGTTGTTCGCCAAAAGAAATTCTCTCAGCTCCTCGTAATCAACCGGCAACTCAATGCTTCGTTTGGGGCGGCCCTGCAAATGTTGCACGGCGGGCGGCAGCGGGATGGCATGGCCCAAAATGGGCTCTACCACGGCCGGAAACTTGACGGGGTGGGCCGTGGCCAGCAGCAGGCCGGGTGCGTGAGCGTGGGCGTGGGCGGCCTGGTAGCGGCGCAGGGCGGCGTAGGCCACGGCCCCGTGCGGGTCGAGCAGGTAGTGGTGTTCCTCCCAAACGTAGCGGATGGCGGCAACGGTTTCGGCGTCGCTCACAGTATCGGCGCTGAGGGCTTGGGCCAGGCGGGGGAACTCATTGTCAAACAGTTCCAGCACCCGCACGAAGTTGCTAGGGTTGCCCACGTCCATGGCGTTCGATACGGTGGGCACAGCGGTTTGGGCAAGGTAGTGCCCGCCGCGCCGGAAGTAGTTCGGCACCGGGTCGTTGGCGTTGCAGGCGGCGATAAACGGCCCCAGCGGTAGGCCCGAGGCCCGCGCCAGCAGCCCGGCGCAGAGATTGCCAAAGTTGCCGCTGGGCACCGACACCACCGGCGCGGGCGCGTCGGCGGGCCATTGCTGGACGGCAAAACAGTAGTACAGTTGCTGCGGCAGCCACCGCGCCACATTGATGGAATTGGCCGACGTGAGGAAGCGCCGCGCCCGCAATTCCACGTCCTGAAACGCCTGTTTCACCAGCGCCTGGCAGTCGTCGAAGGTGCCACTAACTTCCAGGGCCGTAATGTTCTGACCCAGCGTGGTGAGTTGCTGCTCCTGCACCGGACTCACTTTTCCCGATGGGTAGAGGATGACGACTTCCACGCCCGGCACACCCAGGAAACCGGCGGCCACGGCCCCGCCCGTATCGCCCGAAGTGGCCACCAGTACGGTTACGGCCGGCGTGTCGCCACGCTGGGCAAAATGGCCCAGGCAGCGGCTCATAAACCGGGCGCCCACGTCTTTGAAGGCCAGCGTTGGTCCATGAAAAAGCTCCAGCGCCGCCACATCCGGCTGCACGGGCACCAGCGGAAACTCAAAATCAACGGTTTCGGCGCAAATTCGGGCCAGGTCGGCCGTTGGGATGGCGTTGCCCACGTAAGGCTGCATCACGGCCAGGGCCAGCTCGGGGCGTGGCATCTGGCGGAGGTTTTTGAGGAAATCAGCCGCAAATTGCGGGATGCTTTCCGGGAAGTACAGCCCACCGTCGGGCGCTTGCCCGGCAATGGTGGCGGCGCGGAAATCGACGGGCGGCGACTGGCGGTTGAGGCTGCGGTAGTGCATATACTTTGTAAGATGCTGATAAAGTAAGTGGTCGGGCGAATTCCGCGCAGCGGTTCGTTCGGCCACTGGCGTAGGATGCCCCAGGGCTTCCAGGCGCGAGTCGTTCAACGAACAGTGGCCGGACGAACCGCTTTGCGGAATTCGCCCAACCACTGCCCTCAACGCTGTGCTACCACCCGCGCCCCTTCGGCCGCTACCGGCCCAACGTGCAGATGGTAAGCAATGCCCAACTCCCGGAATACGCTGCCTAGTGCCGCCGCCACGGCCTGAGCTGTTGGCTTATCTGCATTGAGCATGAACAAGCTAGGGCCTGAGCCGGATATGCCGCCGCCTAGTGCCCCGGCGGCCAGGGCGCGGGCGCGGGCCTCGGCCAAGCCCGGAATGAGCGCTGCGCGGGCGGGTTCCACAATGTAATCGGCGAGCGAGCGACCAATCAGAGCAAAGTCGTGGGTGAGGATGCCCGCCACCAGCCCGCCGACATTGGCCCACTGGCGCACTGCGAGTTGCAACGGCACGGTGGCGGGCAGCACCGCCCGTGCATCGGCCGTGCGCACGGTGATTTGCGGGTGCACCACGGCCACCCACAGCGGCGGCGGCGGCAGGGCCACAATGTCGAGCGTGGGCTCCGTGGCCCGCACCAGCGTGAAGCCGCCGAAGATGGCCGGGGCCAGGTTGTCGGCGTGGCGGGCCCCCGAGGCCAGGGCTTC
>JANXUO010000459.1 GCA_025356245.1 Hymenobacter sp. | reverse complement strand
AGAAAACGCAAACGGGAACCACGCATGAAGGCTGTCTTTTTTTCTTGCCGCATCAAACGCAAAGATATTGCCCTTTGGTGCCCTGGGAGTTTTGAATGGTGAATGTTGAATACTGAATGTTGAGGATTGAATGGTAAATGTTTAGTGCAGAAGCCACCCCCAAACATTTAACCTTCACCATTCAAAATTCAGCATTTACCTCCCGCGTTGCCAAATTGAGTCCTTGGCCGGCTACCAGCAAATGCACCAGCAGCCCGTGCCCGCTGATGGGCGCATTGCGGGGCAGCTCGGCCAAATTGCTGTGGGTGTGGTCGGTGGCATCGACGGTAAAAACCACTTCATCGCCAAACACTTCGGCCTGGTGGCCGTGCCGAATGATGAGGCCGGTTTCTTCGCTCAGGCCCAGGCCCAGCAGGTGGGGCTGGGCCAGCACGGCGTGCATGAGGCGCGGGTAGCGGGCACGTTCGGCGAAGTGCTGGTCGAGGATGACGCCGGGCAGCAGGCCCAGGCCGCGCTGCACCTCGACGCGCCCCCCGAGCAGGCTGCGCCAGCCGTGGCCTTCCACCAGCATTACTTCGGCCAGGGCCGCCGCGCCGGCGCTGGTACCGGCCAGAATAAAGGTGGCTTCGGCTTGGTATTTTTGCCTGAGGATGGCCAGAAACCCGGTGCCGGCCAAAAATTCGAGCAGGCGCTCCTGGTCGCCGCCGCTGATGAACACCAGGGCGGCGGCCCGCAGGCGGGCCAGGGTGCCGGGGGCATCGGCCGGGTGGTGTTCGTCCACTTTGAGGTGGCGCACATTGGCGCAACCCCTTTGCAGCCAGGAATGCGCGTAGGCAGCGGCCGTGCGGTCGGGTTGGTAGCGCGAGGCCGTGGTGAACACCTCAATGGCGGCCTCGGGGCTGGGCAGCATGGTGGCCAGGCGGGCCAGCATGGGGTCGTCGTCGCCCCCGCCGAGCAGCACAAGGGTGCCCAGCGGGGCAGTTGGGGTAAGCATAGGCAGGCGGTTTGGGGCGGCAAGATGGCGCTTTTTTGTCGGGCTTTTCGGATTTTAGCGCCCAGTGACTAGTGCTGGGTGCATTGTGCCCGGTGTTGAGCAAACCACGAAGCCCGAAAGAAAAAGGCTCGACTACAGCCCTTGGGCGTATTTTTGCGGGGCTTATCCCCCTGCCCATCCTGCCATGATGCCCCAGCTGCCATTCGTGGAAACCGTCACGAACCTGATTCAGGAGGGTGAATTTTTCAAGCTCAAGAAGCTGCTTGTCAATTGCCAGCCCGCCGAACTGGTGGAGTTGATTGAGAACGAAGAAGAACGCGAGCAGCTCATCATCTTCCGGCTGCTGCCGCTGAAGCTGGCCACGGAGGTGTTCGAATACCTTGACCGCGACATTCAGCGGCACTTCCTCGACAACCTGACGCAGGACAAGGTGGCCGACATTCTCAACGAAATGTCGCCCGACGACCGTACGGCGCTGCTGGAGTTTTTGCCCGCCAACTTTGTGGCTGAATTGGTGCAAAGCCTCAGCGAAGAGGAACGCAAAGTCACGCTGCAACTCCTGGGCTACCCCGAGTATTCGGTGGGCCGCCTGATGACGCCCGACTACATCGCCATCCGCGAACACTGGACGGTGCAGCAGGTACTGGACTACATCCGCCGGCACGGCGGTCAGTCCGAGACCATCAGCTTGCTCTACGTTACCGATGCGCGGGGCGTGCTCATCGACGACCTTCGCATTCGCGAGCTCCTGCTGGCCGACCCCAGTGTACTGGTGCGGCGCCTCATGGACAACCGCTACGTGAAGCTCTCGGCAGGCCAGGACCAGGAAGAGGCCATCGACATTTTCCGGCGCAACGACCGCGTGGCCCTGCCCGTGGTGAGCGACGACCAGGGCATCCTGCTGGGCATTGTCACGATTGATGACATCCTCAGCATCCGCGAGCAGGAGGACACCGAGGACATGCAGAAACTCGGCGGCTCCGAAGCCCTCGACGAGCCCTACCTGGCCACGCCGCTGCTGAGCATGGTGCAGAAACGGGCCGGCTGGCTGGTGGTGCTATTCCTGGGCGAGCTGCTGACGGCCTCGGCCATGCAGTTTTTTGAGGGCGAGCTGCAAAAGGCCATCGTGCTGGTGCAGTTCATCCCGCTCATCATCAGCTCGGGCGGCAACTCGGGCTCGCAGGCCACTTCGCTCATCATCCGGGCCATGGCCCTGGGCGAGTTCACCATCAGCGACTGGTGGCTGGTGCTGCGGCGCGATATCCTGTCGGGCCTGGCGCTGGGCCTCATCCTCGGCGTTGTGGGCTTCGCCCGCATTGCCGTCTGGCAAAGCCTCACCCCCATCTACGGCGAGCATTGGCTGCTCGTGGCCCTCACCGTGGGCATTGCGCTGGTGGGCATTGTGCTGTGGGGCTCGCTGGCGGGCTCGATGCTGCCGCTATTGCTCAAGCGCCTGGGGCTGGACCCGGCCACGTCGTCGGCCCCGTTCGTGGCCACGCTGGTGGATGTGACGGGGCTGATAATCTACTTCACCGTGGCGCTGGTGCTGCTGCACGGCACGTTGCTGTAGCGCGGGTTTTCAACCCGCGCGTGGGGCCAACGGTGTCCCCTCGTCGGCCGGGTTCCCTTCCGGCCATATCCTGTTGCAATACGGCCGGACGGGTTCCCGTCCGGCCGTATATTGTTGGAACACCCGCGTCCGGGCTCTCAGGGGCTATCCGTGCCCGGCACGCGGGCTGAAAGTTCGCGCTACTCCAGCCGCCGCCGGTTGGCTTTCTTCTCGCCCTGTATTTTTTTGCCTTCGAGGCGCTTGCGCACGGCGCTTTTGCTGGGCTTGGTGGCTTTGCGGGGCTTGGGGCGCAGCAAGCTTTTGCGCAGCAGCTCGTAAAATTTAGCCAGGGCTATTTCCTTGTTGCGTAGCTGGCTACGGTCGTCCTGGGCAGTTATCAGCAGGTCGCCGTCGGTGGTGAGACGGCTGGCTATTTTTTCGAGGATGAGGCTTTTCTGGATGTCCGTCAGCACCGCCGAAGCGGCCAGGTTCCAGCGCAGCTCCACGCGGCTTTCCACCTTGTTCACGTTCTGCCCGCCCGGCCCGCTACTGCGGCTGGTTTGAAACGTGATTTCGGGCAGAAAGTCAGCGGCGGGGCGCATTTTATGTTACGTAAAGGTTCCGCGTAGATTGGCGAGACGACCCACGGCTAACGCAACGCTCAACCGCTAGCCGGCAATAGCTGCGACGCAGTTGAAGCCTGAAATGGGACAAGAAACTGGCCGCCCCGAAGCCGGTGCCTAGCGCGAGGGCAATAAAAAGTACTCCTCGTTGTCGAGACGCACATAGCCGGTCAGCAAATACAAACCTTTGTGCCGAATGGGCAAGCCTCTAATAGCCTGGCTCACTGGCATCGAAAGCCAGGTGACGGCACCGTTCAGCCAGCGTTGGCGCAGCAGATTCGTGTTATCGAGACGAAGAAGAAACTTCTCCTGTACGCGGCCGTTGCGCCGGTAGCAGGTTACGTGCTTCCAAGTTAGCGTACCGGGCACCCACTGAAGAGGACGCCCGGTGAGCGATTGCCCAATAAGCGACTGCCCGGTGACGTACGGCCCGGTTGCAGGCGGCGCGGCGGGCGGGCGCACCTCGCCACTCACCACCACCCGCCGCCGGGGGCGAATACTGGCATTGGTCACGAATACAGGGCTACCCTCGGTAGCCCGCTGCCGAATTTGAGCGGCCTGCCGCAAAAGGGTATCCCGCGCCGCCGCGCTCCGGGCCGGGTCGGCAATAATTCCCGTACCAGAAGGGTAACCAGTTAGTTGAGCGCGGGCTGACACTGCAACCAGGGCCAGCACAAAAAGCAGCAAGCACCGCAATGGGTAACGCATGAGATGAATCGAAAAAAGAAACCGACCCAAAGCTACAGTAGGTAAGCTACCCGAAACGCCAGCAAACGAAAACGTGCATTATTGCCCGAAATACCACTGAAACTCAGCTAAATTTTAGGTGTGCCCCGTGCCATAATGCTGTGCAGTAGCAACTACTTGCTTAGCAGCATGGCACCGAACGAGTAGCCGCCGCCAAAAACGGTGACAATGATGTTATCATTGGGCTTCACTTCGGACCAGATGTCGGCCAGGCCGATGGCGGCACCAGCGCAACCGGTGTTGCCAAGGTGCTCGATGTTACTCACGGCGCGGGCGGGGTCGAGGCCGAGCTGTTTCACCACGTTGTTGGAGATGCGCTGGTTGGCCTGGTGCGGAATGAGGTAGGTGAGTTGGGCGATGCTGAGGTGGTTGTCGTCCAGGATGCGTTGCGTGACGCGGGTCATGTAGGTGCAGGCCCACTGAAAAACGTCGCGGCCGTAGGGCATCACAATGCCTTTATCGACGGGTTTGAGCGTCACCGCTTCGTCGGCGCGGCCCACGGTAGCGGCCCCGCCGGTTACTACCTGCCGAATGTGCAAATCGTCGGCACTCAGCCGGTCTTTTGAGATGAGCAGGGTAGCCGCGCCATCGCCCCAGAGGTGGCCGGCCACGGTGTCCTCCTCGTTGTTGTAGGCAGTATTGTGTTCGCTCACCACCACCACGGCGCGGCGGGCTTTGCCAAGGGCGAAGTAGCCTTCCACAATTTCGATGGCGTTGAGCAACGACGAGCAGGCCGAGGAAATGCTGACCGTCACAATATCGGCAATGCCCAGATGGCGCTGCACGGCGTGGGCCACCGTGTAAATGGTGTCGTGCGGCGTGTAAGTGCCCGCCACAATCAGGTCGATTTCGTCGGCCTGTCCGGCTCCGAAGCTCGGGGCAGCGGCCAGGGCCCGGCGGGTGGCTTCGACGGCCATGGTGTTGGTGTTTTCGGCAGGGCCGGCCTTGCGGCGCTCACGAATGCCGGTTCGTCCGATAATCCAATCAGCGGCCAGGCCGTTGAGGCGGGTAAAGTGTTCGTTGGTAACGACGGCCGCTGGTAAATAGGCCGCCACGCGGTGTAAATACACAGGCAGGTAGTAGGTAATAATTCGTGGGACAAAGGTCGGCCCTAAGACGTAGAAACGCTGGAGCCGGGTGTCAAAAGCCCGAATTATGCACTTCGCTCAACCCTGCTTCCGGCTGCAACGATACCGGAAATCCCCGGCAGTAAAATTCCCCCGTCGGTCACTACAAACTTGCTCTAAAGCAAGCAGCTTCGGCGGGCACCAGCAGCGCCTACTCGGCTTTCACGCGGCCGCTGCCCTTTACCTCGCTCGTGAGCTTGGCGCCGCCGGCCACGTTCACGTTGCCCGAGCCGCGCACGGTGGCGTGGGCCGTCACGGTGGCCGTTACGGCCACGTTGCCGGAACCCGACACAGTCACGTCGGTGGTTTCGGTGCGCAGGTCTTTGGCCCGCACGTTGCCCGAGCCGCTGAGGGTCAGCACTTGCTTGGGGCTCACGCCGGCCAGCACCACGTTGCCCGAGCCCGATACAGTGGTGATGAGGCTGCTGGCCATCAGCTGCATCAGTCGCATATTGCCCGACCCGGAGATGGCGAGCGTCAAAGTTTCGGTTTGTAGCGGGCCTTCGGCCACCATGTCGCCCGAGCCGCTTAGCATCAAGGCCCCGATGCTAGGGGCCGTGACGTACACCGTGAGGCGGGTATCGGTTTTCTCGTTGTAGGGGCGGTGGCCAGCCTGGGGGCGACTAGCCAGCCGCAGGCGGCCGTCTTTCACGTCAGTATCGAAACGGGCCAACTCCTCGGGCGTGCCCTCCACTTCTACGCGCTGAGGGCTTCCTTGCACCAGCACCACACGGGCTGCGCCAGCCAGCTCCACGGCCGCAAAGGCGGGTACTTCGCGCACTTCGCGCTTGCGCTCATTGGCTGGCCGCAGCCGGAAAGCAGTGAGCACCACAGCCAGCAAAACTGGCAGCAACAACAGGATACGGGCGTTTTTCATGACGTCGGGGGGTTGGGAGTGAAGGCCGGTGGCCGGCCAGCCCCAAAGATGCAACCCGCGCCACTACCGTCGCCGACACCGGGCCCAGAGTCAGGCAAATATGCCGCCCCACGCCATCGCAAAACCTAAAACTCTACATGCAGTCGCAACGCCACCACGTGTACGGGCCCGCTGCGGTCGCGGTTATAACCGGGGTTGATGATGAGTTGGTAATTGGGGCTGATGGCCGCGTGGTAACGTTGCAGGGCGATGCTGTAGTAGGTTTCGGCAATGAATTCGGGCGCGTAGTTGAGGGCCCCATCGCCGACGATGAAGCCGTAGCCGCCGGCGGCCAGGTAGGCGCGGTGCTCGGGACTGATGCCGTTGGCCACCACGGCCAAGCCAAGGCGGTCGTCGGGACGGTGCCAGCGGGTGCCGGTGCTGGTGGCGCCCAGACTAGCACTCTGGTCAATCTCGGTGAAAGCCCAGGTTTCATACTTGCCGTCGTTGTAGCTAAGGCGGCCAAAGAGGCCGATTTCGGCGCTGATTTCCTGCTCGGCATTCACTACAAACCCGTTTTTGCTGCGGCCGGCGCGGCGCTGGGTTGTCACGTCAGGCTGCTGGCGGGTAATTTGGCCCTCGGCGGTGGCGGCGCGGTAGTCGCCCATGGCAGCCACGTTGCGAAAGCCCAGCAGGCGGAGCGTGCCGGGGCGTCCGCCGAGGCGGTAAGCCTTGGTCAGCTCAATGGTTTCGGCGTGGGCCGTGGCATAGCCAAAGTCCAGGTCGGGGCCGTTGGCAGTGGTGGGCAGTAGGG
>JANXUO010000444.1 GCA_025356245.1 Hymenobacter sp. | reverse complement strand
TTTGCTGGCCTTGCAGCCAGCCTTCGGCGAAGGTTTCGTAGCCCACGGCGGCGGTGCCGGCGGCGTTGAGGCGCACCAGCGACACGCGGTAGCCTCTCTTGCGGCTACGGTTCCAGGAGCCGTGCTCGGGAATAAACACCTGGTTGCGGTACTGCGCCGGAAACTGGCGGCCGGTGTAAAATTTCATGCCCAGCGCCGCCACATGGGCACCCAGCTTGCGGGCCGGGGCCACGTAGTCGGCCGCGTTTTTGCCGGTTGCCAGCTCCGGGTCGGGCACGTCGCCGCCAAAAAAGTACGGGAAGCCGAAGTTCAGGCCGGTTTTGGGCGCCCGGTTCAACTCGTCGGCCGGCAGGTCGTCGCCGAGCTGGTCGCGGCCGTTGTCGGTAAACCACAGTTCTTTCGTGACGGGGCTCCAGTCGAAGCCCACCGTGTTGCGCACGCCCCGCGCCACGGTTTCAAAGCCTGAGCCGTCGGGGTTGAGGCGGTTGATGGTGGCGTACACGGGCTTGGGCGGCAGGCAGGAGTTGCAGGGTGCGCCCACGGGCACGTACAATTTGCCATCGGGCCCGAAGGCGATGTAGCGCCAGCCGTGCCACTCGTCGGCGGGCAATTTGGCGTACACCACCACCGGCCGGGGCGGCTTTTTCAGGTTGGCGGCAATGTTGTCGTAGCGCGTGATGCGGTTGATTTCGGCCACGTACAGCGCCCCGTTGCGCACGGCCACCCCGTTGGGCGAGTTCAAGCCTTTGGCCAGAACGATGACGGCATCGGCGCGGCCGTCGTGGTTGCGGTCGGGCAGGGCATACACCTTGCCCTGCTCCTTCGAGCCAACATAGACCGTGCCGTCGGGACCCACCGCCAGCTCCCGGGCCCCAGCCACGCCCTGGGCAAAGTAGCCGATGCGGAAGCCCGGCGGCAGCTTTATAAGGGCCAGGTTGTCGGCGGCCGGGGCAGGCGCGGGCGCAGCGGCCAGCAGCAGCGAAAGCAGAAAAGATACCATGCCCTCTTAACTGGCCCCGGCCCGCCGAGGTTGCAAATACTGCCCCAGCGCGCCCTGTTGCCCCTACTGCTGGCGCAGCAAACGCTCGTATTCGCGCTGGGCCTGCCGATTGTGGTTGATGCCCAGGTAAACGGCCACAAAATTGGCCGTCAGTCCAATACCCCAGAACAAGGTTGTCCAGGCCGGCCACGGAATGCCAGCTTCGCCGCGCCGGCCCAGGCCCTCGGCCCCAGTGAGATACCAGATTAACCACAGCGTAGCATTTACGAGCAAGTAAGTAACGAAGTGCGATTTGAATTTGGCGCGGGCCTTGGCTTGCTGCCACAGTTGGGGGTCGCGGGTCAGGGTTTCCATGATGCTTGCGGGGGTTTGAGGTTGGTTGATGGCTCAAAGGACGCAAGCCCCCTAGGTCGCTCGCCACTTTTTGCGGCCCAACCGTCGTATGAGGCCGACGGGGCCGCCGCAACGGCGACCCAACCGCAAGCCTGTTCCTTCCCTCCTACCCGTTTGCCCATGCCCTCCACTTCCTGCAAGCCGACATTACCCGCCTGCCCGTGGTGGCCATCGTCAACGCCGCCAACTCCAGCCTGCTCGGCGGTGGCGGGGTTGATGGGGCCATTCACCACGCCGGCGGCCCGGCCATTCTGACGGCGTGCGAAGTGCGGCAGTGGCTGGCCACCCACAAGTGACCGCAGGAAACGACGTTTGTGGTGTTTGACGAGGACAGCCACCGGATTTACGAGCGGGAGCTGGCAGCGTAGTGAATTGGTTTCGGCTACGCCAGCACCCCCGCCCCCGCAATGCGCTCCTGCACTTGGCGCATGAGCCAGAGCGGGGTGCTCGTGGCCCCGCAGATGCCTACGGTTTCGATGCCGGCAAACCAGGCATCATCCACTTCGGCGGCATTTTCCACAAAGTAGCTGCGCGGGTTGTGTTGCTGCACCACCGTAAACAGAGCCTTGCCATTGGAGCTTTTACGGCCGCTCACAAACACAATAACCTCATGTTCCTGGGCAAATTTGGCAAGGGCAGGCTCGCGGTTGCTTACCTGCCGGCAAATGCTGTCGTTGGCGTCGAAACTCTGCAAATTGCCCCCGGCGGCGGCAATGCGGGCTTCTATCAACTCCTTCATCTTGTAGAAACCAGCCGTGCTTTTGGTAGTCTGGCTGAAAAGCGTCACGGGCCGCGCAAAGTCAATCTGGTCGAGGTCGGCCTCGTTCATGACGATGAGGGCGCGGTTGCCGGTTTGGCCCGTGAGGCCGGCTACCTCGGCGTGGCCGGGCTGGCCGTAAATCACAATCTGGCCGTTTTGGCGGGTGCTGGCGTCGAAGGCGTGCTTCACGCGGTTTTGCAGCTTGAGCACCACGGGGCAGCTGGCGTCAATCAGCTCCAGGTTGTTTTGCAGGGCCAGCTGGTAGGTTTCGGGCGGCTCGCCGTGGGCGCGGATGAGCACCTTGCAGTCGTGCAGCTGGGCGAGCTCGTCGCGGTCGATGATGCACAAGCCCTTCTGATGCAGGCGCTCGACTTCCATACTGTTGTGCACAATATCGCCCAAGCAGTACAGCATTTTCTCGTTTGCCAGTTCGTCTTCGGCCATCTGAATGGCAAACTCGACGCCAAAGCAATACCCGGAATTCTTATCAATCGTAACCTGCATAACGCTTCCAACAAGCCGCGGCGGAATGGGGTTCGCCGGGAGCGCAAAGGTAGGTAGCGCGGGTTCTCGACCCGCGCGTTGGGCCGCTGCGCGGGCACATCGCAGGGGCAGATGGCTTATTTCGCGGGTTGAAAACCCGCATTGCCCGCGTACGCGGCAAACAGCGCAGCAGACACCCTATCCAACACAAAATCAACCTGCTCGCTGATGGTGATGTGCGTCGTATCGAGCAGCACGGCGTCGGCGGCGCGGCGCAGGGGGCTTTCGGCGCGGGTCGAGTCGATGTGGTCGCGCTTGCGCAGGTTTTCGATGATGGCATCGAGCGGCACCTGCTCTTTTTTGGCGGCCAGCTCTTCCTGCCGGCGCAGGGCCCGGATGGTGACGTCGGCGGTCATGAACACCTTCACTTCGGCGTCGGCAAATACGGTAGTGCCAATGTCGCGGCCGTCCATCACCACGCCGCGCTTGCGGCCCATGCGCTGCTGCTGCGCCACGAGGGCGTGCCGCACCAGCGGAATCACCGACACCTCGCTCACGGAGTTGGAGATGCGCATCTGCCGGATGTCGTCTTCGCGCACCTGACCGTTGAGGCACAGCTCGTTGCGACCCGTGCGGCGGTTGCGGCGAAAGGTGATGCTCACGTCGTCGTGCATGGCTTGCCGAATGCGGTCGAGGTCGTCGAAGGCGATGCCGTTTTCGAGCAAATGCAGCGTCACGGCGCGGTACATGGCCCCGGTGTCCACGTAGGCGTAGTGCAGCTCGGCGGCTACGGCCTTGGCGGTGGTGCTTTTTCCGCACGAGGAGTACCCATCAATGGCAATTACGAGCGGTTTCATGGCTGGTTCTGAACGCTGGGAATGGCCTTTGGCCCCGCAAGATTACGAAATCCACCGCTTACGGGCGGCGGGCGGGGCAGCCAGGCGCTGCGGCACACTGGCAAAAAAAGCCGCCACCGAGGCCCTTTCTCCCTCATTCAGTTGCTGATTGACGAGGTGGAAGGGGTTGAAAAAAAACCGCTCGCGCAGGCCCACCCCCGTGCTGCCATCCGGCCCTTTGGCCCATTCGCCGCTGTACACCGCCACCAAGCACTGCCCCAGAAAGCAACCCAACGCCGTGGCCACGGCCTCGCGCTGGGCCGGCGGCAGCTGCGTGCGCTGCACCTCAATAAAATTGGCGAGGTGGGCCACGCCTTCCGCATCGTAATGGGTGAGCTTCAACTGCTGCCGCACCCGTTCGGCGGCGGCTTGCAGGGAGTCAAGCGGGGTAGTTCCTTCGGACATATAATTTATAAACTATTCAAATACAAACCCTAATTAGCAAAAAACTCTGCGAATCGGCAGTTGGCTATTGCTTGGCCAGCTTACTGAGCCGGATAAAATCTGTGTATTCGCTAATCGTCTGCACCACCTCGTCGCGGCCCAGCGCACCGCTGGCCACTTTTTCGCTTAGCACCGGCGACTCTTTCACGATGGCCAGCATGGCGGTTTTAAGCTGTGGTTTTGCCGTCGGCAGCAACCGCAGAGAGGTGTGCGGAAGGCTCAAAAAATAGGTTGGATGAAAAACGCCGAAGTACAGCCCTAGCAGCCGCACCCCCTGACTATTGACGCACGAGTGCAGGAAATATGACTTGGAGAGCGCCTCCTGTTGCCCCGGCAAGTTCCGCATCACCACGAAAGTGTCCTTTGCTATAACCAACTGCTGCAACGCTTCGGCAGTGAAGCGTTGCTTACCCGCCACCCCGCCTTTTGCCGTTACGTGCTGCCCGTCAAAAATAATCAGCGGAGCCTGGTGCCAGCTGCCGTCGGGCAGTTGATAGCTCCCGCTGGCTTCAGAGTAAGGTGCTGGACGGTTGGCATTTCCATACATCATCCAATTATTTGGCCCCCCCCCGTTTGGCATGGGTGGCGGCGCGTAAGAAGGCATGGTCATTCCTTGACCAAAACCAATTCGACTCAGCCCCAAAATAACCGTTAACACAACCAGAAAAAACGGGCATCTACCACGACGCATTCGGCAACTACTTTAGAACGTGAAACAAGTCAATATCAAAACTTAGTGCCCGCAGGGACAGGGCACCGATTTGCCACCACTGTGGTGCTTGTACCACGACGTTTTTTTCTGTTGGGCCGAGCGCCGGGCGCAGCCGCCCGCACCGCCGAGCAGCGTGGCCAGGAGCAACAAAAAGGCGATGGGCTTTTTCACGGGCAGAGGTTTCTGGTTCAAATGTAAGGTTCTTTGCGGTCGCAAAACCGGCACGGGGCCGGTTGGCTTTGTTTCCTGCTCTCGTTTATGTCTGCTGATTTCTCGCTCCTGGCCAACGTCGTTGATATTCCGGGCCGTTCAATTTTTGCCGCTACCATTGCCGTGGCGGGCGGGCGCATTGCGGCCATTACGCCCACCGGGGCCACTGCGCCCGACCCGGTCCTCCCCTACGCCCTGCCGGGCTTTGTGGACGCGCACGTTCACGTCGAAAGCTCGTTGCTGGTACCCACCGAGTTTGCCCGGCTGGCCGTAATCCACGGCACGGTGGCCACCGTGTCCGACCCCCACGAAATCGGCAACGTACTGGGCGTGGCCGGGGTCGAATATATGCTCGACAACGCGGCGGCGTCGCCCTTCAAGTTCTGCTTTGGGGCGCCCAGCTGCGTGCCCGCTACGCCTTTCGAAACTGCCGGAGCCACCATCTCGGCCGACGACATCGAGCGGCTGTTCCAAAACCCCAAAATCGGCTACCTGGCCGAGATGATGAACTGGCCCGGCGTGCTGGCCCGCGACGCCGACGTGATGCGCAAAATTGCCCTGGCCCAGGCCGCCGGCCGCCCCGTCGACGGCCACGCCCCCGGCCTGCGCGGCCCCGACGCCGCCCACTACGCCAGCGCTGGCATCGCCACCGACCACGAGTGCTTCACGGCCGCCGAAGCCCGCGACAAGCTGGCCGTGGGCATGAAAATCCTCATCCGCGAGGGCTCCGCCGCCCGCAACTTCGACGCCCTCATCGAGCTGCTGCCCCACCACTACCGCGCGCTCATGTTCTGCTCCGACGACAAGCACCCCGACACCCTGCTCCTGGGCCACATCGACGCCCTGGTGCGCCGCGCCGTGGCTCTGGGCCATAACGTGTTCGAGGTGCTGCAAGTGGCTTGCCTCAACCCCGTGGCGCACTACCGGCTGCCGGTGGGCCAGCTCCGCGAGGGCGACGCGGCCGACTTTATCCTGGTAGATAACCTTATTGATTTCCGCGTTCAAAGCACCTACCTCGACGGCCGGCTGGTGGCCCAGAACGGCCAGTCGCTGCTTCCCGCCGCGCCCGTGGCCCTGGCCAATAATTTTCACGCCCAGCCGGTTTCAGTTAAAGGTTTAGGGTTAAAAATTAAGGGTTTGCAGGAAGCAACCACCCTCCGCGTCATCGAGTGCTTCGACGGCCAGCTCATCACCGCCCAACAGCTACTTCCGGCCCAGGTCGAGAACGGCGTACTGGTGGCCGACCCCAGCCGCGACCTGCTCAAACTGGTGGTGGTGAACCGCTACGAGCCCGCCGCGCCACCGGCCGTGGCCTTCATCCAGGGCTTTGGGCTGAAGGCCGGGGCGCTGGCCAGCAGCGTGGGGCACGACTCGCACAACATCACCGCCGTGGGCTGCGACGACGCCAGCCTAGCCCGCGCCATCAACCTCGTCATCGGCGCTAAAGGGGGCTTGGCGGCCGTTGGTCCGCAGGGTGAAGAACTGTTGCTGCCCCTGCCCGTTGCGGGCCTGATGTCGGACCGCTCCGGCCCCGAAGTAGCCACTGCCTACACCGCCCTCGACGCCTTTTCCAAACGTCTCGGCTCGCCGCTGGGGGCACCGTTTATGACGCTCTCCTTTATGGCCTTGTTGGTTATTCCAAGTCTGAAGCTGAGCGACAAAGGCTTATTCGACGGCATGAATTTCCGGTTTGTGGACGTGGTGGTCTGAGCCACTGCCTTGCCGGGCTACCGGACTCGACCCATCCGCCAAAATTTTCGGCCCGATTCCTGCGTTTTGGCGGGGTCGGCCCCCAAAATGGCAGCCTGCCCGTCTCATGTCGTTCCCAATTTTGCGCCCTTCCCTGCCCGCCTGGGCCGTAATAGCCCTGCTATTGGGCTTAGCCATTCCCGCGCAAGCCCAGAAGTACACTACTGCCCTGGGTGCCCGCTTTGGGGGCGGCGGCGGCGGCGGCTATGGCCTCACCCTGCAACAGCGCATCGTCAACAACACCACCCTGGAGGCAATTGGCCTGGCCGCGCCGCGCGAGTGGAGCACTACGCTGCTGGCTGAGCAACATTTTGGCATGCTCGGCCCCAGCTTGAACTATTACTTTGGGGCGGGCGGCCACGCCGGTCGCAACCGCGAAACCGGCCCGTTTTACGGCCTCGACGGCCTGATTGGGGCCGAGTATAAAATCCCCATCATCCCGCTCGTCATCAGCTTCGATTTTAAGCCCACGATGGAGTTTCGGTCCGACGACTGGGCACGTTTTCCGACGGCGTTTTCGCTGCGCTACATCATCGTGCGGCGCCGCACCGGCCTGGCCAGTTGGCTGCACAACCGCCCATAATTGGTGCCGTGGCCTACGCAGCTTTGGCGAAACGCTTGGCCAGTAGTTTTTGTAGTTTTTCCTCGGTCAGCGGCTTGGTGAGGTACTCTACGTTGGGGTACTGGGCCACGCGGGCCGTATCGGCCGAGTGCAGCGAGGTGGTCAGCACCGCCATAACCGTGCGCTCCTGCACGGGTTGGGGCAGGGCGGTGTACATCTGGAGGAATTCAAAGCCGGATACGCCGGGCATTTTCAGGTCCACAAACACCAAATCCGGGGCCTGGGGCGCGGCAGACTGCCCATTGTCGTCGCCCCACAACGAAACAAATGCCTCGTCGGCCCGATTAAAAGTACTCACCTTCAGGGCTGTGCCCAAACGGGCAAGCAGTCGATTGTTGAGAAAACTGGTCGTCTCGTTGTCGTCCACCAGCGCAATATGATTCAGGGACTCGGACATAATGCCTAACGTAGCAGTAATAAAAAAACAGGGTCGACTCTTCTGCTACGAAGGTACGACCCTGCTTTCAATTGCACAACGTATTAAAGCCTTTTCAAAGCGCAACAAAGCGCCTTAGTTGCTTCACTGTTAGCTCATCGGGCTTACAGCCACCCCTGGGCCCGCATCCAATCGTCGTTGTATATTTTGCCGAGGTAGCGGGTGCCGTGGTCGGGCAGCACAATCACCATCGTATCGTCGGCTTTGAGGTGTTCGCGGGCGTATTCGAGGGCACCGAACACGGCCGAGCCGCAGCTCCAGCCCACAAACAGGCCCTCTTCGCGGGCCAGGCGGCGGGTCATCTGGGCGGCGTCCTTGTCGGTTACTTTGATGAAGAGGTCGATGAGGTCGAAATCGACGTTTTTGGGCAGGATGTCTTCGCCGATGCCCTCGGTGGCGTAGGGGTAGATTTCGTTTTCGTCGAAGATGCCCGTCTCCTTGTATTTTTTGAATACCGAGCCGTAGGTGTCGAGCCCAATGCTGACGATGGCCGGGTTTTGCTCCTTGAGGTACTTGCTGACGCCGCTGATGGTGCCGCCCGTGCCCACGCCAGCCGCCCAGTGGGTGATGCGGCCCTCGGTGCCAGTCCAGATTTCGGGGCCGGTGGTTTCGTAGTGGGCCAGGGCGTTGGCCAGGTTGTCGTACTGGTTGGGGTAGAAGGAATTGGGGGTTTTCTGGCTCAGGCGGCGGGCCACCGAGTAGTAGGAGCGCGGGTCGTCGGGGGCAACATCGACGGGGCAGACCACCACCTGGGCGCCCACGGCCCGCAGCACGTCCTGCTTTTCCTTGCTCTGCTTGTCGCTCATCACGAAGATGGTTTTGTAGCCTTTGGCAATGGCCGCCAGGGCCAGGCCCATGCCGGTGTTGCCACTGGTGCCCTCGATGATGGTGCCGCCGGGCTTGAGCAAACCAGCCTTTTCGGCCTCCTCGACCATGCGGATGGCCATGCGGTCTTTCACCGAGTTGCCGGGGTTCATGTACTCGACTTTGGCCAGAATGGTGCCTTGGATGCCAGCCGTGACGTTTTGGAGTTTGACGAGCGGCGTGTTGCCCACGGCCTCGATGATGTGGTTGAAGTACATGAATTAAATGCGGGTGGGTGGGAAATTTGGGAGTAAAGTTACGGGGGGCGGGTAGAACGAGTACCCCCAAGCGCTGCTTGGGCTTGCGTTGAACGGAATCGTTTGAACAAGTTCCGGGGCAGCATACAACCCAAGCAGCGCTTGGGGGTACTCGGCTTACCTTTGCCGGCCACAACCATCCCCCCAAACTCACCCAAGCATGAGCGTACTGGTCAACAAAAACTCCAAAGTCATTGTACAGGGCTTCACCGGCTCCGAAGGCTCGTTCCATGCCGGGCAAATGATTGAATACGGCACCAACGTGGTGGGCGGCGTGACGCCCGGCAAGGGCGGCACCCAGCACCTCGACCGCCCCGTGTTCAACACTGTGGCCGATGCCGTGGCCGCCACCCAGGCCGACACCAGCATCATCTTCGTGCCCCCGGCCTTCGCCGCCGACGCCATCATGGAAGCCGCTGACGCCGGCATTAAGGTGATTGTGACCATCACCGAAGGCATCCCGACCAAGGACATGATTGCCGTGAAACACTACCT
>JANXUO010000409.1 GCA_025356245.1 Hymenobacter sp. | reverse complement strand
GAAGGCCGCCGTTGGGCTTTGGGGGCATCGGTGCCGGTGCCGAATGAAATAAGTTACTCCAGCGCTATGCGCCGCACCACCGGGCGGGCGTTGGCAAACTCCACCTGCAAGTGGTAAAAGCCGCGTGCCAGGTCGGCCGTGGCCAGGGTCAGGCTCGGGGCGGCGAAGGGCACGGTGCGCACGGTGCGCCCCAAGGCATCGCGCAAGGTGGCCCGAAGCGGCTGAGCCGTGGCTTCGCAACTCAACTGCACTTGGTCGCGCGCCGGCACGGGCCACACCTCAAGCGCCACGTCGGACACGGCCCGCTGGGTACCCAGGACGTTGGGTGCCAGCAGCCGCACCAGCCCCATGTGTGGCTGCCCGGCTACCGTGCCGAAGCCCCCGCCCAGCACGAGTGCCCCGTCGGCTAGCATCGTAAGGCAACGCGGAAAGCCATCAATGTTCACGTTCAGGGTGGGGTCGAGGGCGCCGGCGGGCATGAGCCGGGCCAGCACTGGCGCCGATTGGGTGGTGGCTGGCAGCAACAGGCCCGTCACCAGCACCCGCTGGTTGGGTTGCAACACGGCCGCGTTCACACTGGCCCCAATTGGGGTGTTCAGGGCCGAGGCAAAGCCGCGGTCGGGGGTGCCGGTGGCCGACACGCGGCCGATGCCGGGCGAGGTGACGGTGCCCAGGCGCGCGAAGTCGCCGTGCAGCAGCAGGCGGCCGTCGGGGTAGCGCACGATACCCTCGACCCGGGGTTGTCCGCCGCCGATGCCGCCCGCGAGCTGCACGAGCGCGAAGCTGGGGTCGAGGGCACCGGTGGGCAGCAACCGCCGCACCTCGGCGGCCTCGCCCACCACGATGCGCCCGTCGGGCTGGACGCGGGCGGCCGTGGCGTAAGTGCCCCAGGCCGGCACGAAGCTGGCATCGAACTGGCCGCTGGGGGTGAGGCGGGCCAGCCCGTTGATGGCGAAGCTGTTAATGAGTAGTCGACCTGCCGCGTCGAGGTCGAATACGTTGCCCGAGAGGAGGCTCCCTGGCGGTAGGGCCGGGGCGTAGGCCGCGTCGAGGCGGCCGTCGGGCAGCAGGCGGGCCAGGGCGGGGCGGGGCTGGCCGTTGGCGGTGGCAAAATCGCCGCCGATGATGATTTTGCCGTCGGCCTGCACCAGCAGCCGGGTATTTTGTCCCATTTCCGACCAACCCAGCCGGGCGCGGGCCGTGAAGGCCGTGTCCACCTCGCCCGTGGCACTCAGGCGGGCCAGCCGGCTGGCCGACACGCCATTCACCTCATCAAAGTTGCCCACCAGTACCAGGCGGTGGTCGGCTTGCTCCACCACGTCGGCCACGGCACCCGGTGCCTGTATGCGGGGCTGGAAGCCCGCCGCCGGTACGCCGTTGGGGTCGAGAACGGCAATGCCGGTGACCGTGCTCGTGGCCGAGCGATAGCGGCGCGGGAACCCGCCCACCACCAGTTGGCCGTTGGGCAGCAGCACCAGGCTGCTGGCTCCTGGCCCGCTTGGGCCGTAGTCCACGAAGCTCCAGGCAGGGTCGAAGCCGCCGTTGGGCAACAGGCGGAATAAATTGCGGTACCCGGCCTGCCAAGCAGCCTGGCTTTGGCCTTGCCCTGCTAGAATGATGCGGCCGTCGGGTTGCACCTGGATGGTATGCGCGCCGCTACGCTCGTCGAATGGCGTAAGGCTGTAATAGGGGGCAAACGAGGCATCGTGCTGCCCACTGGGCAATAGGCGCACTAAAGCTTGGGTCGCGTTGCGGAGCAGGAATCCCCCGGTGGCCGAGGCCAGAATGCGGCCGTCGGGTTGCAGGGCCAAAGCGTTTACCCGGCCCGTGGCTTGGGTGGGCGGGGCGAAGCTACGGTCGGGGGCGCCGCTGGCCTCGAGGCGGGCCAGCAGCGGCTGCGGCTGCCCAGCTACGGTGGCGAAGTCGCCGCCCACCACGATGCGCCCGTCGGGTTGCAAGGCCAATACGCGCACGTTGCCAGCGTTGCCGGTGAAGCCCGCGCCTAGCCGGGCGCTAAAGGCTTGGTCGATGCTGCCGTCCAAGTTCAGGCGCACCAAGCCGCTGGCCCCCGAACTGCCGTAGCTGCCAAACCAGCCGCCCACCAGGGTCTTGCCGTCGGGTTGTACCAGGATGGCGGAGGCCGACACTGGCGGTTGGGGCTGAAAGGTAGCGTCCAAGCGGCCGTCGGCCAGCAGCCGGGTCAGGCCCGTGCGGGTCACCGTACCGCCGAGTTGGCATACGTTGGGTAAATCAACGAGGGTCTCCTCGTTGAGGCCCGGTGCTACGCCCGCCACTCGCCACTGGTAGCCGGCCGTGTTGGCGGCAAACACCTGGTCGAGCCGTCCGGCAGCATCGTAGCGGGCTATTTGGTTGACGGCCTGTCCTTCGGCCCGCGTCACC
>JANXUO010000304.1 GCA_025356245.1 Hymenobacter sp. | reverse complement strand
GAAGCCCTTCGGGCGATTCGTCCGACCACTTGCCCTACCGCTCCGGGTACAACAAATACTTTCGTCTTAGTGCCCGAAATTTCCGCAGGCCCGGCTCCCACGAAGCTCGGATTTCGGCTTCCGATTTCCCCGCCACCACTTGCGCCCGTAGCGCATCTGTGCCGCTCAGCTCCTCAAAATATTTCCCGAAAAAGTGCGCCTTGTCGGTGCTCTGCTGGTAAAAGTCGAGCAGGTATTTTACCGTGAAACCGGGCAGCGTCACGGCCGCCGAGTCGTGTAAATTCAACCCAAAACACCGCTTGCCGTTTTGCGGCGGCGTGGGCGAGCCCGCGTTGGGCGCGGGCGTGAAGGCATACGGCCGCGTAGCCGGCTGCGTGGGGGCACCTACCACCTCAAACGGCGTGGCCGTGCCCCGCCCGACGCTCACGTCGGTGCCCTCGAACAGGCAAATGCTGGGGTACAGCGCCACGGCCCGCGCCGTGGGCAGGTTGGGCGAGGGGCGCACCGGCAGCACGTAGGGCGTGGCGTGGGTGTAGCCCGCCCCCACGGGCACCACCGTGAGGCGGCAGCGGCGGCCCCCGGCCAGCCACTTTTCACCGTTGAGCATTTTAGCTAACTCGCCCACCGTTAGGCCGTGGCAGATAGGTAGCGGGTCGAGGCCCACGAAGGAACGGTGCGCGGGCTCCAGCACGGGGCCGTCCACGACGCTGCCGTTGGGGTTGGGCCGGTCGAGGACGATGACGGTTTTGCCTTGCTCGGCCGCCGCTTCCATCACGTAGTGCAGGGTGCTGATGAAGGTGTAAAACCGTGCGCCTACATCCTGAATGTCAAAAACCAACACGTCCACGTCGGCCAGCATTTCGGGGCTGGGCTTTTTGGTTTTGCCGTAGAGGCTGCGCACGGCCACGCCGCTGCGGGCATCGCGCCCGTCGCG
Source organism: Hymenobacter sp. (assembly GCA_025356245.1). GTDB lineage: Bacteria > Bacteroidota > Bacteroidia > Cytophagales > Hymenobacteraceae > Hymenobacter. Next base: position 4,227 of record JANXUO010000304.1, on the reverse strand, counting down.
GATGGTGGCCCCGTCGGCCGCTTCGCCCCGGAAGCCGTGCTCGGGGGCAAAAATGGCGGTGACGTTGACGCCCCGCGCCCGCAGCGTATCCACCAAGTGGGCGCTGCCCACCCGCGAGGTTTGATTGACGACCAGCCCCACTCGGCGGTTTCGGAGCTGCGGCAGGTAGCTGCCGAGGCGAGCCGCGCCCACGGTAAAAGGCCGGGCCGGCGGTGCGAGCAGGGCGAGGAAGGCGAGGAGGAGGAGCATGGCGGGGAAGTAACGCGAAACTCCGTTTCGCAGCGAGCAGCTCGCGGGTGGGCATCCGGGGGGCTTGAATGGCTGAATGGTCGGGGCAGCAGGCGCGAGATGTTCGCTGCGCTCGCTGCGAAACGGAATTTCGCGTTACCCCCGGCCCGGCAAAGAAACGGCGTCCGTAGCTTTGCGGCAGCTAATGAACGTCGCCCGCTACATATCTCACAAAATTGACGGCGGGGCCGACTCCGGCTCCTTTACGTCGTCGGTGACGAAAATTGCCATCATCAGCATCGCCATGGGCCTTGCCGTGATGATAGTTTCGTTCGCTATCCTGCAAGGGTTTCGCAACGAAATTCAGGGCAAAATCTTCTCATTTGGGGCGCATTTGCAGATTTCGCGCTACGACACCAACAACTCGCTCGAAGTGGCGCCCATTGGCGGGCCGCGCCTCGTGCGGCAGCTGCACCGCTACCCGCAGGTGGCCCACACCCAGCCCTATGCCGTCAAAACGGCCATCATCAAAACCCCCGACGAAGTGCTGGGCGTGGTGCTCAAAGGGCTGAACGAGGAAGATGGCCGCTCGCCGATGCGCGAAAACCTGGTGGCCGGCAAGTTTCCGACTTTCCCCGACTCGGCGGCGGGCACCGAGGTGCTGCTCTCGCGCAAGGTGGCCGACAAGCTCCGCCTCAACGTGGGCGACGAGGCGCTGTTTTATTTCATCCAAAACCCGCCGCGCATTCGCAAGTTTAAAGTCAGCGGCTTGTATGCTACTGGGTTGGATGAGTTCGATGAGGTGTACGTCATCGGCGACATTCGCCAGATACGCGAGCTCAACGCCTGGCCCGACTCGCTGGTGGGCGGCATGGAAGTAGTGCTGAAAGACTTCAAAACCCTCGACCGCACCGCCGACAACCTCTACGAAAACCTGCCCTACAACCTCAAAATCGACAAGATAACCGACCAGTACGCCCAGCTTTTCGACTGGCTGCAACTGCTCAACCGCAACGTGGTTATCTTTCTGCTGCTGATAATTTTCGTGGCCACCTTCAACATGGTCGCCACCATCTTCATCATGATTCTGGAACGCACCAACATGATTGGGATTTTGAAGGCGCTGGGTGCCACCGACAACCAAATTCGCCAGATGTTTTTCTTCCGGGGCTTCTCGCTCACGCTGCGCGGAATGCTGATTGGCAACGCCGTAGCCCTGGGGTTCTGCGCCCTGCAATACTACTTCAAAATCATTCCGCTCGACCCCGAAAACTACTACATGGACCGGGTGCCCATCAACTGGGACTGGAAAATGCTGCTCGTCATGAACGCCGCGACGTTTGTGGCCTCGCTGCTGGCGGTGATGATACCGACGTACATGATTTCGCGGATTAAACCGGTGGTAGCCATCAAGTTCGATTAATTAGAACGTGCGCAAACCAAGCCCCAGCGGGGCGGCCGGATTGTAGTAAATAATTGGAAATAAGTTACAAAGCCCCAGCGGGGCGAAAGAAGGTCGTGCCGGTAGAATCTTTCGCCCCGCTGGGGCTTATCGTCCACTGCCGCACGTTGCTACAATCCTTTCGCCCCGCTGGGGCTTTATCTGCGTAAATTCCAATGGTCAACGAACAGCAAATAGAATACGGCTTCATCGGGGAGCTAACCAACCTCAAGTATATACATCGCCCTGATATCCGCGACCGGGCCACTCTGGAAGCTAATTTTCGGGAAAAGTTTGAGGCGCTGAATCGGGTGAAGCTCTCGGACGCGGAGTTCAGCCGCCTGCGCGACGAAATTGTGAACCCCGACGTGTTTCTGGCCGCCAAAACGCTGCGTGGGCAAAATACCTTCTTTCGGGAAGATGATACGCCGCTGAATTACACCCTCGTCAATATCCGCGAGTGGTGCAAAAACGATTTTGAGGTGGTCAATCAACTGCGTATCGGCACGGCCAGCAGCCACCACCGCTACGACGTGGTGCTGCTCCTCAACGGCTTGCCGCTGGTGCAAATCGAGCTGAAAACCCTGGACGTGACCCCGCGCCGCGCCATGCAGCAAATCGTGGACTACAAGGCCGACCCCGGCAACGGCTACGCCCACACGCTGCTGTGCTTCGTGCAGCTTTTCGTGGTTTCCAACCGCAGCAACACCTTTTACTTCGCCAACAACCGCGCCCAGCATTTTAGCTTTTCGGCCGACGAGCAGTTTTTGCCCGTCTATCAGTACGCGGCTGAGGACAACCAGAAAATTACCCACCTCTCCGATTTTGCCGCGAAGTTTCTGGCTAAATGCACCCTGGCCGAGATGCTGAGCCGCTACATGGTGCTGGTGGAAAGCGAGCAGCGCCTGCTGGTGATGCGCCCCTACCAGGTGTACGCCGTGAAGGCCATCGTGGACTGCATCCGCGAAAATCGGGGCAACGGCTACATCTGGCACACCACCGGCAGCGGCAAAACGCTGACCTCGTTCAAGGCTTCGACCCTGCTCAAGGACAACCCCGACATCGAGAAGTGCCTGTTTGTGGTGGACCGCAAGGACCTGGACCGGCAGACCCGCCAGGAATTCAACAAGTTTCAGGAAGGATGCGTGGAGGAAAACACCAACACCGAAACCCTGGTGCGCCGCCTGCTCTCCACCGACTACGCCGACAAGGTCATCGTCACGACCATTCAGAAGCTCGGCATCGCCCTCGACCCCACCCACCGCAAGGACTACAAGGGGCGGCTGCAACCGCTGCGCGACAAGCGCGTGGTGCTCATTTTTGACGAGTGCCACCGCTCGCAGTTCGGCGAAAACCACCAGGTCATCAAGGAGTTTTTTCCGAATGCCCAGCTTTTTGGCTTTACCGGCACCCCCATTTTTGAGGAAAACGCCAGCTACACGCGGGTCGAGAACGGGCAGCAGGCTTCGTACCAAACCACGGAGGCCATTTTTCAGAAGTGCCTGCACGCCTACACCATCACCCACGCCATCGAGGACAAGAACGTGCTGCGCTTTCACGTGGACTACCTCAAGGCCGACGGGGCGGCGCACCCGCTGCCCGGCACCGCCCCGGCGCAGGCGGCCGTGGTGGCGGCCATCCTGGCCAAGCACGATGCCGCCACCCACGAGCGCCGCTTCAACGCCGTGCTGGCTACCCAGTCCATCAACGAGGCCGTGGCCTACTACCGCCTCTTTGGCGAGGTGCAGCGCCAGCGCCAGGCCGCCGACCCCGCCTTCCGGCCCCTGCGCGTGGCCTGCGTGTTTTCGCCGCCCGCCGACGGCAACCGCGACGTGCAACAGCTTCAGGAAGACCTGCTGCAAGAGAAGCAGGACAACCAGCACGACCCCGAAGGCAAAAAGGCGGCCCTCGTGGAAATCATCGCCGCCTACAACGCGCAGTACGGCACCAACCACCGCATCGGCGAATTTGATGGGTATTACCAGGACGTGCAGCAGCGCATCAAGGACCAGAAATGGCCGCTGGCCGACTACCCGCGTGCCCAACGAATAGACCTTACCATCGTGGTGGATATGCTGCTCACGGGCTTCGACTCGAAGTACCTCAACACGCTCTACGTGGATAAGAACCTGAAATACCACGGCCTGATTCAGGCGTTTTCGCGCACCAACCGCGTCCTCAACGACACCAAGCCTTACGGCAACGTGCTCGACTTCCGGCAGCAGCAGCCGGCCGTGGACGCGGCCATCGGCCTGTTTTCGGGCGTGGACCAGGGCCGCGCCAAGGAAATATGGCTCGTGGACCCCGCCCCCGTGGTGCTGGCCCGCTACGAGGCCGCCGTGCAGCAGCTTGCCACCTTTATGCAAACCCAGGGGCTGCCCGCCGCCCCCGAGGCGGTAGGCAACCTGAAAGGCGACGCCGCCCGGGGGCAGTTCATCGAGAAGTTCAAGGAGGTGCAACGCCTGCGCACCCAGCTCGACCAGTACACCGACCTGAGCGCCCCCGAACGCGAGCAGCTCGAAACCCTGCTGCCTACCGACGACCTGCGGGCGTTTCGG